>JALOCA010000005.1 GCA_023227965.1 Lentimicrobiaceae bacterium
TTTTAAATTCTGCTACCTGGTGCCATCCATCAATATTCCATACTTCAACTGTAAGCAATTCTTCTTCGGTAGCATTTTGCATATCAAGGAAAATGTCGAAGTTGAACCAGATTTTATGATAAACAGCTTCTCCTGCATCGTCAATAAGCATCGGGCTTTCGAGAGCATAAGAATAATCATGCTGAACGGGTGTCCAGTTGAATTCGGCAGAAGGAGCAGGATTTCCCTGGGCACCTTGGATGCGCCAGTTGCTTCCTTCAACGTTCCAGCTCTGTGAAATAAACAATCCGGTACTCCAGTCTTCTGCAAAGGGCAAGGGGTATCCGTAGCGTATAATTACATCGGCAGGACCTTCTTTCATTGATTCGCCTTCGGTTGGAGCTTCGTAAACTGCGGTTACACCATAAGAATAGTTGCCAGGCAGTAAATTCAGATCAAAATACTGAAGTTGTTCTTTGGGAACTTGTTCAACAAAATTATCATTGCGATAAATATTGTATGCAATCAAATTTGGAGGAATAGTACCTGGACCAGGACCACCTTCGGCAAGTTCGTAAGCTCCTATGAGCTGAGGATCATGTTGAATGTTAACAATAAGTGCAAATTTACCTGCTACATTACCTGTACAAGCACCACCGGCAAGGTCATTTGCGGGGTCGTATCCAGGAAGATCACCAACAGCATGTGTAACACCTGTAAGCGACTGGGTTGCAATATTATATTGGTAAACATACTGAGGAGCACCATAACCGTCACCCTGATCAAATATCCATAGGTAAGGACCACCTACTGATACTCCATCATAAGCCGAGCCATACATTCCTGCGAATGATAAACCACCGGCTGTTGAAATAAGAGTACCATTGCGTTTTATCAGGTTCATGTCTGACCAGCCACCAAGCCAGAAACCACCATTACCGCCATCGGCAGTGGGGTCGAATGCAATATGACGTATAGATGAAACTCCAGTAGAAATGGAACTTACAAGCACTTTATTGGTAAAGTCCATTTGATAAAGTGTACTGCCAATTGCTCCGCCATAGAAATAAGCACCGTCGTAAGCCAAATCACGGATAGCAGTTGCTCCTGGTACATCGAAATCTTCAACCCATGTACCGTTCATGTCATATTTATGGAACCACGTACCATAGCCACTTTGCCATGTCGAGGTATAAATATAAGTACCATCAGTTTCAACACCTGGCTGAGCTGCATTGTTTCCAGTGAAGGTGAGAAGGATATCCCAAATAACATCCGACTGCAATCCCACATTTTTAAATTTAGTAAGTGTAGGTGCATATTCAAATGCTGGATTAGGTGTTTCAGTATTAGGTCTTACCGATACTAATTCGGGATAAAAACCAACTTGTGGAGGTTCCCAGTTAAGTTCTACGTTTTCAACACGGTCAACTGCTGTGAGGTTACGTGGAGGATAAAGGAAAATTGAAGTAAATTCGCATGTGTCGGCTGTAGAAATTCCACTTGCATAAATGGCTTTTACACCTGCAAGATAGGTTTGTCCGAAAGTAACTGATTCAGCATCATAAGTAAAGGTTGTATCAGCAGTAAATCCTGAAAGTTGATCATCAAGATATACATTGTATCCTATAACGCCACGAAGGTTATCAGTAGCTTGTAATGTTTTTCCTTTAATAAAATTACCTGAAATTGGATTTTCACATCTATCAGGAGTTCCTCCTACGAGGGTCCCTTGGTTAGGTGCTGAAGGATACAACATTCCTGCTACAGTAGCATCGACATCGGCAGGTGTCCAGCTATAATAATCGAAAGCTACTACATCGCCAGAAGAATCGTAGGCAGAAATATTGAATATTCCGCTGGAATGATAGTTATCGGAGAAGGTATATTCAAGAGCACCATTAATGTACAATTCAAAGTTTGGACCATTACAAACAATGGTAACGGTATTATCAATTCCAAACCCTGTAATTATATTGCTTGATGTAGTCCATGACTGCAGAAAAGTAGATGATCCGTTATCATAACGTATTACACAATAAGAACCACCTGCGGTTATATTAATACGATATCCACTGCAAGTACTTGTTCCAAGAAAATCATTGGCACGGATAAAACATCCCATTGCATAATCGGCATCTCCGGAATTTTTACGTACCTTAAATTCGAAAGTACCATCTGCCCACGGTTCAGAACCAACATTATAATAAGCAGATGCGTTGGTTGATGCCCCTGTGCCGGTCATTACCATATAACTGTTTCCAGGGCAGCCAAGACGATTGTCAGAAACAATAAATTCAGGAGGAATACCTGCATCGTCGAAATGTTCAAAAATTCCGTTTCCTACTACTGTAGATCCAGGACTGTTCCATGTAGCAATAAGTGTTAGCGGGTCAACCCACAGGTTTACAGGAGGCAGAGTGATTTCCATCAGGGTAATATTTTTGGTAATATCTCCCATTATATCGAAAGTTTCGTTGTAAGGATTATATCCTTCAAATGTAAGGTCGAGGGTATAAGTTCCTTTCCAAACTTCGGGAAATACAAGTTGTCCGCTTGCGGGAATCGTTCCATAATAAGCATGTTGCGGTTCGCCATCAGTATTTACCAAACTTACAATAGCACCTTCCGGGCTTGTGCCTCCGGAAAGAGATACGTTAAGGGTTACTACGGCCGTCCAGTTTTTACCAATGAGATTGGAAAAAACAGGAACTGACTGACGTCCACTGGGATAATTGGCTTTCACTGCCCAACGATAAGCTCCGTCAGGTAATGCTGTCCATCCGTTATCGGTATAGCCCAGACTGGTTGTAGTTCCTAAGGTTACCCAGTTGGCAGGAGTACCTTCATCACCCTGATGCATACGGTAAGCTGTGTAACCTAATAGGTTATCTGTAGCCTGACCTGTACCTTCTACGGGAACATACAATCCTTCTCTTACTTTTCCACCAAGTGACTTGGCAGGGTAAAGCGACTGTTGTGAAGCGAAGGGTTTTGTTGCCTGTAAAAATTCATCTGTAGCGGGGATAAAGCTAGGTCCACCTTGTCCGGATACGATGGCACGCATCATGAAATCCTGATAGCCTGCAGGTGTCCATGGGGCACCGCCGGTTACAAATTTTGCAAAACTGCGGAATGCAGGATGCGATTCGTCAACACCTAAAGGTGCACAATCAGGATAATTGCCGCCCTGAATCATTACAAGGTAAAAATTACCACTGGTAATGGTTGCTGCTAATCCACTGAATGTTACCCATCCGTAATTAGTTGGCTCTACGTCAATTATACTTAATTCAGTCCCAGGGTATCCATTGGCTCCGTCGTCGTCGTAAACTGCCATACGGAAGGGTTTCAGTATGTTACCGCTGGGAGGCCATGTGCCGTCACCAATATATACTGAACCTCCGGTTACTGCACATGGATAGGCGGCAGGAGTGAATTTCAAAGCATTCATATTTGTGGCGTTGGTCCATGCAGTGATGTTTTCTGCCGAACCATCATCGTAAATAATTTCATACTGAGAATTAGGTAAGCCCCATGCCAGTTCCACGTTAGGATCAACAAGTGTAGCTACCAATGTCCCACCCGGTGGATTGGCACTCTCAGAAACCTGAACGTTTTGGGTAATAGTCATGTGGGGAATAATAGTTATGGGAACAGTTGCAACTTCATAACCAATTTTATTAACCACGAGTTCGCGGTTTCCTTCAAGGTAAGAAATGCTGTAATGACCTGTCCCATCGCTCATTGTTGTGGAATCAGCAACGGAAACTCTCGCACCCACAATAGGATCGCCGGTTACACCATCGGTAATAAGACCGGTAATAGTACCAGGGAACAGTTGGGTTATATTAACCATATAATCTTCTGTTTCGCCCCAGCTATAAGTTCCGCAGGGTAAAGTAGTAGTTGCACTCCCACCTTCTCTCAGTACAATACGCATCCTGGCTAAACCGTTAACGGCTGTTTGCGGAATACCAATACTTCCGGTTACAGTGTTTCCCGGATAGGCAGATGTAGTTGTGCCAAATACTTTTTCAGTAGTTGCATCAAAAGTACCATCCTGGTTCCAGTCAATAAATACTGCTGCATAACAGGTGTAGAAACTACCCGAGTTAATCTGCGTAATAGAAATAGGATACGCAAAGCCTTTTATTACTTCGGCAGGAGGTAAAGAAGTAAAATCGGTATAAGTATGATTTGAAGCAGGATTGCTCGTTGCTGGTGTACCCACACCATTATTAATATTACTAAAGGTTACATTACCTATGTCGTCGTCAACTGTTGAAGTTGCATTCGATGCACAATATACCATAGTAGCTCCGGTGGTAAAATTCCATTCGGCGCAGCCTGTAGCCTGTCCATAATTATTTTTAGCAATAACTTTCCAGTAATAATGTGTGTTGGCAGCCATTACCGGAGGAGCGTAAGAAGCAGAAGTTACATTCTGTACGAAAGGAGGATTAGTCGTTGTTCCCATGTAAACATCGTAATTGGTAGCTCCACCACCATCAGCCCATGATAAAGTAAAATTACGGGCAATGTTGGTTGCACCAATTGCTGGTGAAGGGGTGGTTGCACATAATGGAGGTACAGGAGCTATATTAGGTCCTATAAAATCATCAACATGCAGGTAGTACATGTAGTTAGAATAGTAGTGTATGGCAATATACTTAGTTCCTACAGGCAAGTCGGTTTTAACAAATTGTGACCAACTTGTCGAAGTACAATAAATAGGTGCACTCCACGTAAAATCAGTATTTACATTATTGCCTGTGCTTGACCAGCCTACCGTAAAAATTTCTTGGTAAGTATATTCGCCTGCATACCAAAAAGAAACGGTTTGACTACCAGCGGTAGTAAGTAGCATTGGAGTAACAAGATACTGATCATAGGGAGAACCTGAAGAATAAGATGAAAATCTGAATGATCGTGCCCCCGAATGGTACATCGCGGTGGAATGAATCATCAGGTTTCCGGATGGCGGAGAAGCGATGGCATAAGACATTGACCATCCCGTAGGTGGGGCGGTCGCACTCTCAAACCCTTCGGTCAACTGCGCCATCGCAGAAAATCCAACAACGAAGCTGAACATCGCTGTTAAGAAAAAAGCCAATAGCTTTTCCCGCGTAAAGTTGGTTGTGTTCATAATTGTAAATATTAGTTCATAATTAATTTATTAAGGTATTATATCATGCTGATTTGCCAATCTCAATTGCAAAAGCCGTATATCGCTTGCGATGTTTCCCCAATCGGCAGAGATATACCCACATTAAACAACTTTGTGTAAGTTATCCGACCGATAGAACAGTACCCCATCACCAGTAATACAATCAGTAACAGTTTTTCCATAGTGAAATTGGTTTTTGTAAATAAATAGTTATTTTTTCAAATAAATAAGATCAATAAGTTTAAAAAGATTTTAAACTTGTAAAAAGTAATGTTTTATTGCTTAGTAAATTTTCATCATTATCCCTCCTATATTTTTAGTTATTGATATTAAGTTATTTACGAATATATAAATACAAAATTTACAATCTCATTGTTAAATTTTTTAAAAAACCTCCAAATATCGAATTTTTTTTTATAAAAAAAAAATTTTATTAAAAAAATGTAATAATTATAAAATTAATAATTTTAGCTCCATCATTTCCCGGATTGCATAACTAATCCCCTCTCTTCCAATACCCGAATCTTTCACACCCCCATAAGGCATATGATCTACTCTGAAAGTAGGTGTATCATTTACTACAACCCCTCCAGCCTCAATTTTTGCAAAAGCGTATTTAATATCTGCCAGGCTGTCGGAAAATATTCCTGCCTGAAGTCCATAACAACCTCTGTTAATTTGCAAAACAGCCTCTTCCATGGTACGATATGATTCAAGAATAAGTACAGGTCCAAAAACTTCACAATTGTAAACCTTCATTTGCGGCTGTGTATTTGTTATTACGGTGGGTTCGTAAAAATTGCCGTGGCGTTTACCTCCGCATAAAATCGTAGCTCCTAAGTCAAGGGCTTCATTTACCCATTGTTCTATCCTGATGGCATTCTCAGAATTTATTACCACTGAAATTTCGGTATTTTCATTCATTGGGTCGCCTTCACGCAGACGGGACACTTTTTCGATAAATCGTTGAGTAAAGTCATTAAATATATCCTGCTGTACATAAATTCGCTGTGTGTGAATGCATACCTGCCCCGAATATGAAAAACCTCCTGAAACACATTTTGCAACTGCTGTTTCGATATTACATCCTTTCGCAACAATTGCTCCTGCATTGCCTCCAAGCTCCAAAAGAATTTTTTTCTTCCCGGCATTTTTTTTCATTTCCCATCCAACGTCAGATGAGCCAGTAAAACTTAGCATTTTAATTCTCTCATCTCTTACAAGACGGTCTCCTGTTACTCTGTCCATAGGCATTATTTGTACGGCATTTTCAGGCAAGTCGGTTTCCTTTAAAATCCGGGCAAATTCGAGCAGAGTAATAGGGGTAAGCGAAGAAGGCTTAACAATAATAGGATTTCCGCTGGCAATAGCCGGTGCTATTTTATGAATGGCAAGGTTTAAAGGAAAGTTAAAGGGTGAGATTCCGGCAATTAAACCAATAGGAAAGTATTTAATAATAGCCTCTTTGCCTTCTCCGGCAGGTGTCCAGTCCAGGCTGATATACTCTCTGGGAAGTCGTTTCGATTCCTCGGCTGCCACTTTAAGTGTTTGTACTGAACGTTGTACTTCCGCTTTTGCAAGCCGGATGGGTTTAGCCGATTCTTTACAGATTGTTTCGGCAAAATACTGTTCTTCTGCCTGTAGTCTGTTAGCAATTTCCATTAATACGGCATATTTCCGATACGACGGTAATGCAGCCATCGCCTCCTGAGCCAAAAGTCCATTCTGAATAGCTTGCTCCAGATAAATAGGTTGTGCCAGACTAACATTGGCAATTATATTTCCTGTATAAGGGTTAACAACAGGTAGCAGGGAATCCGAAATTATAAATTCGCCGCCTGAATAGAAACCATATTTTTTCATTACGATACAATATAAAAGGGTTATTCAACGTTTTTATGTAGTACTTTTGTCAGCTAGAATGTCTGAAAACATTTGACAACAAATATATAAAAATTATAAACCCTATCATAACCAGCCCGACCCTATTCAAAATGATTTTTTTTGAAGAATTGAAAAAAAATTTGGAAAAATAAAAAATGCAAGTACCTTTGCACACCCAAAAAAGGAAAAAAATTAATTTTAATATACTAATGTACGCAATAGTAGATATAGCCGGGCAGCAGTTTAAAGTAGAAAAAAATCGGGAGATTTTTGTACACCGTCTCAGTGCCGAAGAAGGCAACAGTATTGTTTTTGATAAAGTTATGCTTGTCGGAGGCGAAGGAAATATTAAAGTGGGAAAACCCATGGTAGAAGGAGCAAGTGTTACGGCAAAAGTTATTGCTCATGCTAAAGGCGACAAAGTAATAGTTTTCAAAAAACGGCGTCGCAAAAGCTATCAAAAATCAAACGGACACCGTCAGTACCTGACAAAGATCCAGATAGAAGAAATTAATGCTTAATCATAAAAAATAAGTAACAATGGCTCACAAGAAAGGTGCCGGTAGTTCAAGCAATGGACGCGAATCACATAGCAAGCGCTTAGGTGTTAAAATTTTTGGCGGTCAGATAGCAAAATCCGGTAATATTATAGTACGTCAACGTGGCACAGTACACAATCCCGGCGAAAATGTCGGAATAGGAAAAGATCATACATTATTTGCTCTTACCGACGGAGTTATCCGTTTTAAAAAGGGTAAAAATGATAAGTCATTTGTTTCGGTAGAGCCTAACCTTGGTTAAATCTACAGGAGCAATTTTTGTAATTTTTTTCATAATATTTAGTTTTCTCCCGTCCTCGTGTAGGTCGGGAGTTTTTTTTATTGGTATTTTTGCAGCACCTTAAGTTTATTATCATGTTAGAACTGAACACAATCAAAGAAAAAAAAGAAGAAGTAATCGAACGTTTGGCTATTAAAAACATAAATGCCCGGCAAACTATCGAAAAAATTATTGATTTGGATACCCAAAGAAGGGAAAATCAAAAAAAGCTTGACGATGCACTTGCACAAGCCAATGCTTTGGCAAAAGAAATCGGCATTTTATTTAAAAGTGGTAAAACAACAGAAGCTAACCAACTAAAAGAAAAAACCGTACAGATTAAAGAAAATAGCAAACAACTGGAGGCATCTCTTACAGAATGCATTGCACAATTAAATGAAACATTAGTTCAATTACCCAACCTGCCGCATATTTCTGTTCCTGCCGGGAAAACTGCCGCTGATAACGAAATTGTTTATTCCGAAGGCTCACTCCCGGAATTGCCCCCTAATGCCATGCCCCATTGGGATTTGACTTCAAAATATGATATTATTGATTTTGAACTTGGTGTAAAGCTCACCGGAGCCGGTTTTCCGGTTTACAAAGGCAAAGGCGCACGTTTGCAAAGGGCTTTAGTCAATTTTTTTCTTGATGAAGCTATTACAGCCGGTTACCGTGAAATTCAGCCACCATTGATGATAAATGAAGCTTCCGGCTACGGAACCGGACAACTTCCGGATAAAGAAGGACAAATGTACTACATTGGTCTTGATAATTTATACATGATTCCTACCGCCGAAGTTCCCGTTACCAATATCTATCGTGATGTTATATTAAAGGTATCCGATTTCCCTGTAAAGCATGTTGCTTACTCTGCATGCTTCCGAAGAGAGGCAGGCTCTTACGGCAAAGATGTTCGTGGACTTAATCGCCTTCATCAGTTTGATAAAGTGGAAATTGTTCAGATTGCACATCCTGATACTTCTTATCAGGTACTCGAAGAAATGCGGAATCATGTCGCATCCCTGCTACAAAAGTTAAAATTGCCTTTCCGTATCGTAAAACTTTGCGGTGGAGACATGAGTTTCACTTCCGCATTAACTTTCGATTTTGAAGTGTTTTCTGCCGCTCAACAAAAATGGCTCGAAGTGAGTTCCGTTTCCAATTTTGAAACTTTCCAAGCAAACCGTATGAAACTTAGATTTAAAGATGAAAACGGGAAAACCCGGTTAGCCCATACCTTAAATGGCAGTGCGTTGGCTTTGCCACGTATCGTTGCCGCATTGCTCGAAAATAACCAGACTGAAAAAGGAATCCTTGTCCCGGAAATTCTACGTCCCTATACCCAATTTGATATAATTAACTAACTGTTTTTGTTTTTCATTGATTATATCTACTGATTTTAGCACACTTACCTTTCTTTGAACGAAAGGTTGAAAAGCTACAGAAGGGTGTTAGCAATTGTATATTTTAAAATTGTAGGGGAAGCAATTTTTTTCTTTTCAATTTTTAATAAAACTGGTAAATACAAACTTTTTTCTACTTTTGCTGAAAGTATGCGGAGATATGAAAAAAATTGCCGTGTTTCCGGGTTCGTTCGATCCTATCACCAAAGGGCACGAATCCATCATTAAAAGAGCAATTCCCCTATTCGATGCAATCATTGTTGCCATTGGACAAAATTCGGGGAAAAATAATTATTTTTCACTGTCATCCAGAATATTATGGATTCAACAGATTTTTAAGGACTTCCCGCAGGTTTCTGTGGTTTCCTACAAGGGACTAACGATAGATTTTTGCCACAAAAACAAAGCAGCATACATTCTACGTGGCTTGCGCACTTCCGCCGATTTTGAATTCGAGCGCAGTATAGGTCAGATAAACAAAACCATGATGCCTTCCGTAGAGACGGTTTTTTTGCTTACCGAGCCCCAATTTACCGCATTGAACTCCTCTATCGTTCGTGATATCCACAGGCATGGTGGCGATATAACTCCGTTTGTACCCGAAGGTATTGATATTAAATAATTGCGTATGGGCGTTTTATACGATAAATTAGCAAAAGATGTACGATTCAGGGAAGGAATAAATTCCTGCATCAATTGCGGAACCTGTACTGCAATTTGTGCGGCAGCCGAATTTTACAATTACGATCCGAGAATCATAGCCGATACCGTACAAAGCCGGGATGAATCCAAAATTGAAGCCCTACTGAAAAGCGAAACCATTTGGTATTGCGGCGAATGTATGTCGTGCAAAACCCGTTGTCCACGGGGTAATGCTCCCGGGTTAATTATTATGGCGCTTCGCTCACTTTCGCAGGAAGAAGGATATTTTGTGGAATCGGAAAAAGGGAGACAACAATTAGCCCTGAAACGTACAGTAGGAGAATGGATTTTAAAATATGGCTATTGCCTTTATGCCGAAAACATTCTGCCGGAAATGCATCCGGAACAGGGTCCCGTTTGGGAATGGGAAAGCAAACATTTGCCGGAAATTTTCGAACGGCTTGGTGGAAATTATAAAGGTGATGGACCGGGTATTCTCCGTAAAATTCCCCAGGAAACGCTGGATGAACTGAAAAGTATTTTCGATGTTACAGGCGGAACCGTACGATATGAAAAGATTGAAAATTTTTCAAAAGAAAAAGCAAAAGAACTCGGGCTGCAGTTTGACGAAGGAATAGACAACGAATACGTTAAACATATTTATACCGTTAACAACCATTCGCATACAAAGGAATGAAAATAGAAGGAAAGCAACACATCTGGCAAGATTATCAAAAAGAAATAGCCGAAAATCATTACTTTTATGTAAGAAGTTGTGTACGACAAAACTTTTTCCCCGGCTCAGAAACCGCTTTTCTTCGCATCCTGCGCGAAGAGTTAGGGAAAGATGTTTTTGAAAACCCATGTCATACTACCTGTACTGGCATTGGTTATCATGGAGATATAGTTCCATTCGATACTACGATGACAGTGGTAGCCCGCCAGTTTGCCCTGATGACAGAATCGGGTTACGAAAACCTGGTTCCTTCCTGCATCACTTCTTTCGGGATTTACACCGAAATACTGGAAACCTGGGAACACTTTCCGGAAGAAGAAGAAAAAGTACGCGAATATCTTTATAAAGCTACCCACCGGGAGTTTAAAATACCTAAAAACCTGGCGCATGCCAGCGATGTGATTTACAAGTTCCGTAAAGAAATTTCTGAAAAAGGAAAATTTCGCTTAGTCAATGTTAACACAGGCAAACCCCTTAAAGTTGTGGAACACATTGGATGCCATTATGCCAAAATGTTCCCGTCTAAAGGAATCGGTGGTGCCGAATATCCCTATGTTTTGACAGGAATGGTAGAAGACTGGGGCGGCGAAGTGATTGATTATCCCGAAAGACGGCACTGTTGTGGCTTTGGATTTCGTCAGTACCTGGTTAAGGCAAACCGCGGATATTCCGTTGCCTGCTCGCATAAAAAATTTGAATCCATGCACCCTTACAAACCCGATATGATTATCACCAATTGCCCGGGATGCCCGATGTTTCTCGACCGGTGGCAATATGCCATTGCCGAAATGGAAGGAAAAACTTACGGAGAAAACGGGCAGGGAATACCCGTTTTTACCTACGAAGAAGTTGCCGGACTGGTTTTGGGTTACGACCCCTGGGACTTAGGATTGCAGGTCCATCAGGTATCCTGTGAACCTGTACTTGATAAAATAGGAATCCCTTACGATACAAGCAAAAAATATCTCGGAAAACAAGGACAAAATATTGGCATGCCCGATAAACCGTATATTTTGAAAACATGACACCGAACATATCCTCCCTTCTCAACCTATCTACAACCTAACTTTGTATAATGGAATCCAAAAAATCAATAGCCATCATCGGAGCCGGAATTGCCGGGCTGGAGGCAGCTACCCAACTCATCAACGCAGGCTATTCTGTTACCCTTATCGAAAAAAAACCCAGAACGGGAGGACATATTAACGACTGGTACTGTCTTTTCCCCGATTTCCGTCCCTCTTCGGAAATAAAAAACAATTACCGGGATATTGAGAAAAAAGGAGTTCACCTGCTGCTGGAAACCAAAGTGGAAAAGATTAATACCAACCCCAAAGGGTTTACACTCGCATTATCAAACGGATCTTACCTTTCTGCCCATGCCATTCTGTGTGCAACTGGTTTCAATGTTTTTGATGCAAGAAAAAAAGAAGAATATGGCTACGGGATTTACGATAATGTGATTACCGCAAAAGACTTTGAAAAAGAGTTTTTCGGGAAGGATACCTTCACCATCGCCAATGGAAAACTGCCCAAAAGAATAGGTTGGGTACACTGTGTGGGCTCGCGCGACGAAAAAGCCGGGAACATCTATTGTTCTAAAGTTTGCTGCATTACCGGGGTAAAACAGGCTATTGAAATTCGGAGGAAACTGCCGCAAACCGAAGTGTTCTGCTTTTACATGGATTTAAGGATGTTTGGCAGACATTACGAAGAATTGTACAAAGAAGCCCAGGAAAAATGGGGGGTAAATTTTATCAGGGGAAGGTTGTCGGAAGCCTGCGAAAATCCCGATGGTTCCCTATTACTGAAAATGGAAGACACTTTAGCCGGGAAACCCCTCAAAATGTCGGTGGATTTGCTGGTGCTGCTGGCAGGATTCGTTCCTCCGGACAACATTGGTAAAATGAAAGATCTATTGGGCATTGCACTTGGGAACGATGGATTTATCCTTCCTGTTGACGAACACCTTTCGCCTAATGTAACACAGGTAAAAGGAGTTTTTGTTGCAGGGACCTGCACCGGAGCCAAAACTATCCCCGAAACCCTGGCAGATGCCCGTTCGGCAGCATTGAAAATTATGGAGTACCTTAAAAAATAATTCCTTTTTGTCATCGAATATGAAAATAGACTTTGGATATAAAATCAACAGCGACCAGCAAATTGATTACGATGCAAACGATAAACGTATCCATGAATATTTGTTGAAAGAGGAACCTTCATTTCGGTCCTGCATGTTTTGCGGATGTTGCACCGCAACTTGCAGTACGGGAACATTCACCCAATTCAATTTCCGCAAATTACACACACTGATACGAAGGGGCGAAACAGCTTCCCTAAAAAATGAGATTGAAAAATGTATGTTTTGCGGAAAATGCCTGCTCGTATGTCCGGCAGGAGTCAACACTCGCAATCTGATTTTCTGTATTCACAAAGCCATTGAAAACTTCCAGCTATGACCTTTGACCTCTTTGTTTTACCCTTCACCCTTGGTTTACTTATCCTTCTGATATGGCTTACCTCGCATTTTATCGGCTGGCTGAAAGACCTTTCCGGTGAAGACTCTGTAAAAATCAGGAACAAGCTGTTTACAACCCATACTCTGCAGGCAATAAAAGAAGTATTCATGGAAAGCCTGCTTCACCGCCGCATGTTTCGCCGTAACAAGCTGCTTGGATTTATGCACATGAGCTTTGCATTTGGATGGTTTTTATTGATTCTGATTGGAAATATTGAATCAAGGGTATATAGTGGTGTACACGTCAACCCTCCCTACTACCCTATCTTTTTGAAGTTTTTTGTGCACGATGTCCGTGTGTTGCCTTTCGAAATTTTCACCATTCCCGGATTTTTCCGTTTTACGATGGACCTTTTGTTACTATTAGTGCTCTCCGGACTGGTTCTTGCACTGATTAAACGCAGCCGTTCCAAGTGGTTCGGACTGAAAAAAACGACAAAACATACTTTTTACGACCGGATTGCCATTAAAGCACTTTGGTTTATTTTTCCACTCCGGTTGCTTGCAGAAAGTTTTACTGCCGGATACTGGCAAACAGGTAGTTTCCTTACCAATAGCATAGGAAATGTCTTTGCCAGTTTCCTTCCTGTGGAAGTAATGGCTTATCCTTTCTGGTGGATGTATTCCATTGCACTGGGGGTTTTCTTTGTAACCCTTCCCTTTTCGCGTTACATGCACATCCCTACCGAAGTTTTACTGATTTTTCTGCGACATTACGGAATCTCGGTAAATAAGGAAAATTCTACAATGGAAGAAATCAATGTAAATTCATGCCCAAGGTGCGGCGTATGCATTGATGTCTGCCAATTGAATGCCGAAGCCGGTGTAACCGAAATTATGCCGGTATATTTCTTGCGTTCGGTTCGCGAAAAGAAAATCAGCCGGGGAGGACTGTTCGATTGTGCAATATGCGGACGATGCCAGCAGGTGTGTCCCGTGGGCATTGAAGTGAATGCAATACGTATTGTAAAACGATGGCAGGAAACCAACAAGCAATCTTTTGCCTTCAATTACCTTACCCCGGTTTCGGGAACCCAAACCGATATTCTATATTTTGCTGGTTGTATGACTCACCTTACCCCGGCTATCAAAAAAGCCATGGTAAATCTTTTGGATGTTTCCGGGGTCAACTATCAGTTTTTAGACAAAGACGGAAGTGTGTGTTGTGGACGTCCGCTGATGCTTGCCGGCAAGGACAATGCCGCTACCAGACTAATGGAGCATAACCGCCAACTGATTCATTCATCCGGAGCCAAAACATTAGTTACCTCCTGCCCTATCTGCTACAAAATTTTCAAAGAAGAATACAAGCTGAAAACAGAAGTGCTACACCATTCGCAGTACCTGCTCAGGCTTGTAAAAGAAGGCAAACTACTAATAAAACCTGGGAATAAAAAAATTACTTATCACGAACCCTGCGAACTGGGCAGAGGATGTGGCATTTACGAAGAGCCCCGCCAGTTGCTGGCATCTTTTGCCCAATTGGTTCCTATTGAACAGGAAAAAGAAAACGGACTCTGTTGCGGCGGCAGCATTGCCTCCATCGGAACATCCAAAGAACAAAAAGACAAAGTTACCATCGGTGCTTTGAAACAACTTTATGCATCCCAGCCCGATTTGATTGCCACTGCCTGCCCGCTTTGCAAAAAAACATTTTCCAGGTTTTCGCAGGTACAGGTTGCCGACATTGCCGAACTTGTTTACGACTCGTTGCAGAACTGCAAACCTTCCCACGCAATTATTACAGAAGAAAACATCTTAGAGGAAATTAATTCCCCTGTCGAAATATGATACTAAAACCATTCTTCGTTTCCATCCTTCTTTCTCTTTCCGGAATTCTTTTTGCACAACAATGTACTATTGAAGGAAATGCTTCTTATGCCCGGCAGCAACAAATCCGGTTGAAAACATGGTGCGACCAGATTTCATACCGCGACAGTGTAATAACACAAACTTTTTCTGATTCCGCAGGACATTTCGAGTTGAAATTTTCGCTTTCACAGCCTGTCTTTGCCTGGATTTCCATAGGTTTTTCAAAGGCAGAAATGTATTTAGAACCAGGAGAAGACTACGCACTCACCCTGTTACCACTGAAAAATCTTACTGAAAACCCTACCATCAACCCTTACCTAATCCCCTTCTTTATTGATTATTCATTGAAATCTTCTTCCGGTAAAACTACGCTGAATGCACTGATTGATTCTGCTGACCGCCGCTTTAACCGGTTTGTTTATTCCAATCTCGATCCGGTAAATCCTTACCGCCATCGCTCCATGGTACTTCCTTTTGTAGAAGAAGTTCAAAAACAATTTGCCGGCGTTAGTGATGCTTATTTTCAAAATTACCTTATCTGGAAATCGGCAACACTGGAATTGCAGTTTCAAAGGGCTTCGCATGCTAACCTTTTTAAAAAATATGCTCCCGAAAAAAATATGCTGTACGATAATTCTGGCTATATGGATTTTTTTAATCAGTATTTTCAGCAATATCTTACCGCTGTTTCCGGGAAAATTCGTTACGACGACCTTACCCGAGCCATTAACCAACTGCAAAGTCTGCACGCACTCACCGACAGCTTGGGAAAAGACAGTCTGCTACGCAATGAGTCGTTACGTGAATTAGTTTTTTTGCAAAATGCAGGAGAACTTTACAATTCAGGGGATTTTAATAAAAAAACACTTTCCGGGTTTTTGAAACAACTGGCTTCCGAAAGCAAATTTCCACAACACAGAGTCATTGCCGCAAATCTTCTCCGGATGCTTACTCGTTTTGAGAAGGGAAGTCCCGCCCCGGATTTTACGCTGACGGATACGAATGGAAAGGAAGTATCCCTTAGCGATTTCCGCGGAAAATATATTTATCTCGGGTTTTTTACTTCATGGTGCAAGGGCTGCCTTAACGCCCTCGATACTTTGCAAAAAATACAACAAAATTATGCCGGCAAAGTAGCATTTATAAATATTTCCATGGACAATACTCCCGAAATTTTAAAGAAATTACTTGCCAGAAAAGCTTATTCCGGAATTTTCCTCTTTTCCGGAAATAATTTCAGCCTTACCGATGCTTATGCCGTGAACTCCTTCCCGGTATTTGCATTGATAGATCCCGAAGGCAATTTTGTCCGATATCCTGCACCGGACCCAGGCGAAGAGTTGGAAAAGCTATTGGATGGAGCACTTAAATAATAAAAAACTAAAAATTGTTCAATTACTTAATGAAGCAAAAATAGTAAAGAAGGCTTTTTTATCACGAAAAACAAAAAATTATCAATTCAGGCTCAGGTGCTGGAAGGCGAAAGTTTTATGGCTTCAAAAAAACTAAAATTTACTTTGCCGTAATTACGATGCTGGCTAAAATGAGGATGCCCTGAAAAATCATACTCCCGTGAATGTTCCACAATCAGCAAACCATCCGGAACAAGCAGTTTGTTTTCAAAAGCAAGATCGGGAAGGTTTTCTATACATTTCAAGTCGTATGGAGGATCGGCAAAAATAATATCGAACTGTATGGATGCAATTTTTAGGAAGCTGAAAACATTGTTCCTTACAACACGGATATTTTCAAAATGAAGCTGTTCTGCGGTTTTCCTTATAAAATCGGCACAACGTGGATGCATTTCTATTGAAACAACTTGTTTAGCTCCCCGTGAGGCAAATTCATATGAAATACTACCGATACCCGCAAACAGGTCAAGCACGGTTAAACCTTCAAAATCATACATATTATTCAAGATATTGAACAAACTCTCTTTTGCCATATCGGTAGTAGGACGAACCGGCAATGTAGCCGGGGCAAAAATATGCCTTCCGCGGTATTTTCCGTTAATTATACGCACTGTCTTACATTATGAAGGGTGAAGAAGAAATGGTCGGGAAAAGTATTGAAAACAGAATTTTCCGGATTTCCCTTTTGCTGGTAAAAACGGATATTGCGAACGTAGCGGTACATCATTTCAAAAATTGAAGAATCTTTTTCAATTGAACCCATCAGGCATATTTCAGCCGATTCAGGGTTCAGCAGCAACTGCTCCATGACAAAAATCAGGTAGTACAAAAAATCTTCTTTGGTTGTATAACTGAATGTATTAAAAAAATGTAACTTCCTTTCTTTCAAAATAACAATATCAAACAAGCCAGTTCTTACGTTGATAAAAATCTGCGGATTTTCGCTACTGTTTTTAAACAATAGAAGTATGCTTTCGATAAAAATACTTGCATGATGGTAAATAACAGAAGCAGGAAAAAGCGATTGAAGGCTTTGCCTGAATTGGGCGGGCAAAGTATAAATTACATGAGCATTTGCAGTTTTGAGCTTATCGGAAAAAAATTCGTCTTTTCTGCCACCGCTGTTGTTGAACCGGTAGTACAATTCTTTTTCCTGTGCATTGTACAATTGCTCGGGGACAATCGTAGTTTTTGAAAAGTCAAGCAAAAGGACAGAGGTTGCGGATGCCAATTCATGAAATCCGGGTATTTGTGCAATCCATTCCGACAAAGCCGGAAGAAAATCCTCGGTATTTTTAAGATGGGTGTCGTAAGTTTCTAAAGCAACAAACCGGTTATGCTGCTCATCAAAAACTGTATATGCCACATGGTTTAACGAAAGTTGCAAATATAATGTTTGCAAAGCACTTTTATTTTCGGCATATGCGGGGTCGAAAAAACGGAATCCGGTTGTAAACATTGGTTAATTACAATTATTTCGTAAAAAAATTCTGTATTTTCATCAACATTTCATTGCTATTAATCGGTTTGGTAATATAATCATCGCAGCCTGCTTCTTTCGATTTATTTTTATCGGTATCGAGCGAATAAGCTGTTTGCGCAATTACGGGTAAGTCTTTTCGCATTTGTTTTATTATCCGGGTGGCTTCGTAACCATTCATCACAGGCATACGTAAATCCATGATTACAATATCAATAGCAGGATTCAATTTAACGGCGTCCACGGCTTCTTTGCCGTTTTTTGCCCAAAGAAGCGTAGCGTGGGTGTTTCTAAGTATAATTTTAATTAACATGTAGTTACTCTCAACATCTTCTACAACCAGAATGGTTTTCATGCTCCAGTCGAATTGGAACGCAGGACGGATGTTAATAGGCACAGGTTCATTTTCTTCTATCCGTTCAGTATAAGGATGTGAGAAATAAAAAGTAGAGCCTTTACCTTCTTGAGATTCAACCCAAATTTTACCTCCCAGCAATTCTACAAAAGCTTTGGAAATTGCCAAACCCAGCCCGGTTCCTTCATGAAGTCGCGAACCTTTGCTTTCTGCCTGCATGAATCGTTCGAATATAATTTGCTGTTTATCGGTAGCTATACCTTCTCCGGTGTCTTTCACGAAAAAAATCAAGGTACCGTTGTTATAGGTATATCCAAAGGTAATACTTCCTGCATTGGTAAATTTAATTGCATTGCCAATCAAATTGGTAAAAATCTGAGTAAATCTTGTTTTGTCAGTCCTAATAAATTGCATCGGATTGTTTTCGGGTTTTTCTAAGGTAAATTGAATTTGCCTTTCCTTAATTCTGGTATTTTCTTTAAAAAAATTATAAATATGATCCAGTAAGTCGTCGAGAGATTGCTGTGAGGGGATAACATTTATTAATCCGGCTTCAATTTTGGATATGTCAACAATATCGTTGATAAGGTTAAGCAGCAGGTTTCCACTGTTTTCGATGATGGCAAGATATTCCATCTGTTCTTTTTTGGTAATATCCGGTTCTTTTAAAATTTGTGTAAAACCCAGTATTCCGTTCATGGGCGTCCGGATTTCATGGCTCATATTTGCCAAAAATGCTGATTTTAAAATATCTGATTCTTCTGCCTTTTTCTTTGCTTCTTCCAATTCGTTTTCGAAAGCCTTACGCTTACTCACGTCCTGAACTGTACCTATCATGCGAACCGGTTTACCGTTTTCGGAAAAAGTAATTACCCTTCCCTTACAATTGATCCATTTTTGTTGTTTTTCACCGCTATGGGTTCTGTATTCCACATCTAATAAATGTTTTGTATCTGTAAGATGGTCATTTAGCTTTTGTTTAAAAATTACTATGTCATCCGGATTGATATATTGTTCCCATGTTTCAAAACTGGTTTTTAAAAAATTATCGTTAAACGAATGCAAGTTTTTCCATGTGTCATCAAAAAATATGCTTCCTGTTTCCAGATTCCAGTCCCAGATTCCCTGGTCGGCAGCTTCAAGCGAAGCAGAAAGTTGCAACTCACGTGAACCTAATTTTTCAACTGCCAGTTTTCTTTCGTTAATTTCTTCCTCCAATAATTTTTTTTGATTATTGACATTTTCAATAAGATACCCTATCTGTCTGAACTCACTTTTTAAGCGCTGTAACCTGAAAAGGGATATTTTATTATTGCTGGTAAGACTTTCGGAAACCAATTGCAGAGGATAAGAAATCCAACGAATTGAAGTAAGGTAAAATATGCTGAGAATAATCACAGCCATGACAGCTATAAAAATGATTTGGAAGTAATTCAAGTTATTAACAACTTTAAGCAGTGAATATTTTTTCGAAAATTGCACGTGGTAGGTTGGAACACCTTGCCAATTTTTTAAAACAATTTCTGTTTGGATAACATTGGGGGGAATATTTATTTTAAAATTATTACTTGCTTCATGATAACTCACCTTGCATCCCGTAACCGTTTCAAGTTCGTTAATTTTCTCTTTATCCCAAAATTTTGCCAGAAAAAAATAACCCTGTGGTGGCGTTTTCCGATCTACATCATTGGTAGCATGAACTGTTGCCCCTGAAATTTCGATTAAACCGGAAGGGGAAGAAATAAAATAATTAATAAAGTGCTTTTTATACAAGGAATCAAAAATAGCTTTTTTAATTTCAAAGCTATTTTCATCCGAATTACTATCATCATATGCTTCATAAACCGGTTTTAAGTCAAGGTTATATACTAAAGCCACATTCACTTTAAACGAACTGAGAATGGTTTTAACATTATCATCGCCCCAGATTTTCACAGGTTTTTTAACAAAATTAACCATATCATCCCAATACGTATAGTCATATGCTGTTTGCTGGATTTTTTGGCTCTGAAGGTTGAGAATGGCATTTGAGCTTATTTCCTGCTGATAGCGATAACCATCTATTAGGTAGCGGTATTGTCTCTTATTAAAATTTTGTGCAACTAATAATATACATATAAACAACACTGTCGTACTTAACAGCACAAGCATTATCTTGCTTCTGGTTTTCATTATAGTATTTGTTTTATGATTTTTTTCATCTTAAACAAAAATAAAAATAATTTCTACACTTAAAAACTAAATCCGGCAACGAGAAAAATATTTTCATTCTCCGGATTTATAATAACTGATGCATTTAACGGAACTGAAAATAATTCAGTTATTTTTAAATTTTTTGTAATATTTATTCCCATATTATTTACTGAAAAATCTTCACCGTAAATGCCCGAATAGGGTGAACATCCCGCAAAAACACTGATTTCATTATCCGAAAGAGTAAAGGAATATCCTGTTTCAAAGTAAAGGGATTTATCGGAATCCGCACCGTAAAAATTATAGCCTGCTAACAGATATATGGGAAAATTTTCGGTTCCGTTGTATTTTAAGATGCTTTCAAATGTATGTCCGGTTTGGGTTTGATCATAATAAAAGTACTTGTTATTTATCACCGTATCGCAGGGTGAAAAATAATCCCAGACCGAAAAAGTAAACATTTCGCCTATATTAAAATCCAAATAAAGGTCTACTTCCTGTATTCTGGAATCATTTACCGTGTAAGAACTCCACCCTCCCAGGGTGAAAGGTCCGTTTGAGAGAGTAATCCAGGGCTGAAGTGCGGGTGAATGCCCGTAATCCATGCCACGCCAAACATACCGGCTCATCACATCACAGCCCACATCTGCCTGAAATCTGCCAGTAGAGTCCGTTTGTGCAAATGCAAAATTAGTGAAAGAAAATATGGAAAAAACTACAAGTGTTAACGATGTTTTCATAGCTGTTGTATTTGCTGAAAATCGGGAATAAAATCAAGAAAAGAATATTGCGATGCTGCAAAATCTATTTTGCAGCAATAATGTTCCAACCCGTTTGTAACAACCAGAAAACGAACATTAAAAGTCATATTATACCGAGCCACCTGGTCAAATGCCTTTTGTGATATTTTAATATGAGGAGCCTTGCACTCCACCACCATCATCGGTATCCCATTTCTGCCAAAGACAACTATATCGCTTCGTTTGGCTCTTCGGATTACTTTAAGATTCATCTCTACTGCAATCAGCGATTTAGGGTATTGTTTTTCTATAACAAGGTACTTAATAAAATGTTGACGCACCCATTCTTCGGGAGTTAAGGCAACAAACCTTTTTCGAATATCATCGAAAATTTCCGTTTTACCTGAAACTGTTCGCGTTGTAAACGTGTATTCCGGAAGATTTAAAGGAATCATGCAGCAAATTAAACAGGTAAAAGTACATAATATAATCAAAACTTGTAACTTTGTGCGCAGCAAATTGTAATCAGATGAAACAAACATCCCGATTAACAGGGACAAACGCAGATGAAAATTTCCATATGCGAGTTTTATCCGACCTATAACTTAAATTATTTACGGATGAAGACAAAACAGGATATAGTGGAAAACTGGCTACCCCGATATACAGGTACTTCCCTTCACGAATTTGGGGATTATATTATTCTCACTAATTTTCAACGGTATGTTGAGCTTTTTGCCGATTGGAACAATGTTCCTGTTAAAGGTTTTGGACGACCTATGCCCTGTGCAACATCCGGAAGAATCACAATCATCAATTTTGGAATGGGAAGTGCCAATGCAGCTACAGTAATGGACTTACTGAGCGCCATACCGCCAAAGGCGGCCCTTTTTCTTGGAAAATGCGGAGGTTTAAAAAGGAAAAATAATGTAGGCGATCTGATTCTTCCTATTGCGGCTATCAGAGGAGAAGGTACCTCCAACGACTATTTCCCGCCCGAAGTTCCTGCATTGCCTGCATTTAATTTACAAAAAGCCATTTCCACTACCATCCGTGACCATAGCTCCGACTACTGGACGGGAACCGTTTATACCACAAACCGCCGTGTATGGGAATACGACGAAGACTTTAAAAGTTATCTCCGGAAAACAAGGGCTATGGCAATTGACCTTGAAACAGCTACCCTTTTTATCGTAGGCTTTTCCAACAGTATCCCTACAGGTGCTTTGCTGTTGGTTTCTGATCAGCCCATGATACACGAAGGCATAAAAACCGAGGAAAGTGATAAAAAAGTATCAGAAAAATTTATTAAAACCCATCTGCAAATCGGAATTGATTCGTTAAACCAACTTATCAATAACGGACTCACCGTAAAACATCTATACTTCGATTACAGCAAAAACGAAACATCTTCTGATGACTTTTGACCAAATAATTTCTGATCTTAACAAAAGAATTTACTACCCTGTTTACTTCTTAGCCGGCGAAGAATCGTATTTTATTGATTTTATTTGTGATAAAATAGAAACTACAGTACTTAACAACATAGAAAGAGAATTTAACCAAACAATACTTTACGGAAGGGATACCGATATTGCAACCATAGTTAGCCAGGCAAAACGCTTCCCGATGATGGCAAATTATTCACTGGTTATTGTAAAAGAAGCACAAGAAATCCGCAACCTGTTTCCCTCTTCTAAAGAAGATGGCTCAGGTGAAACACAGGATAAAAAAGAAAAAACAAAATCGCTTCTTGAATCCTATGTTGAAAACCCCCTGCAATCAAGCATTCTGGTTTTTTGCTATAAATATAAAAAGGCGGATAAACGCAAAAGTTTGATTAAGCTTATCGAAAAAAAAGGAGTTTTGTTCGATTCGGTCAAGCTGTACGATAGCCATATTCCTAACTGGATTACAAATTATTTGAAAGAACGTAACTATTCCATAACTCCGGAAGCAGTACGTCTTCTTGCCGAAAGCATTGGCAATGATCTGCATCGTATTGTTAACGAACTTACTAAGCTCATAATTAATTTGCCTTCCGGCTCTGCTATTACCCCAGAATTGATAGAACAAAATACCGGTATTAGTAAGGATTTTAACGTATTGGAGCTGCAGAAAGCCCTGGGACAAAAAAATATTGGCAAAGCCAACCAAATTATAAATTATTTTGGAGATAATTCCAAGGAACACTCCATATTCCAAACTATCGCCGTATTATTCAATTTTTTTCAAAAACTGATAATTTACCACCAGCTAGCCAATAAATCCGAAAAAAATGCCACTGCCGAATTAGGTGTCAGTCCTTTTTTTATTAATGATTATATTGCGGCTTCCCGTAATTTTTCCCACGAAAAAATAATAAAAATATTTTCTCTTTTGCGGGAATATGACCTGAAAGCCAAAGGCGTTGATAATGTATCCTTGTCAGAGGGAGACTTACTGAAAGAGCTTATTTTTAAAATTTTACATTAGAAATAAAAAAAACTGCTGGTTCTTCAACCAGCAGTTTTTGCAAATAGTAAAAAAAGTTTATAACGACTCCTAAAAGAGTTTCTCAATAAGATCAACAACGCGGGAAGAATAGCCCCATTCGTTGTCGTACCAGGCAAGAATTTTAGCAGTTTTGCCAATCACCATAGTACTTTGTGCATCGAATACAGAAGAATGCGGGTTATGGATAATATCAACAGATACTATTTCATCTTCGGTATATTCAATAATTCCTTTCATAGGTCCTTCGGCAGCTTCTTTAATAGCTGCATTAATTTCTTCTTTAGTGGCTTCCGTTTTCAGGTTAGCTACCAGGTCAACCAATGAGCCGGTAGGGGTTGGAACGCGAATGGCAAGCCCATCCAATTTTCCTTTCAGTTCGGGAATAACTTTGCCAACGGCTTTGGCAGCACCTGTGGTGGTAGGAATCTGTGAAACAGCAGCCGAACGGGCACGACGAAGATCACTATGCGGGGCATCCAGTATCATCTGGTCGTTGGTATAGGAATGAATAGTCGTCATAAAACCATTTTCTATTCCGAATTTGTCGTTGATTACTTTGGCTATCGGAGCCAGGCAGTTGGTTGTACACGAAGCATTTGAGACACACTGATCGCTGTCAGCCAGATCATTATCGTTTACACCCAATACTATCATACGGTCAATCTGGTCTTTAGCAGGTACAGTAAGTATAACTTTTTTAGCACCATTTTTCAAATGGTCACCATATCCGCCCTTGGTACCTTCTTTTGACCGGAATATACCAGTTGATTCAACTACTACATCGGGTGTAACAGCCCAAGGTATTGAAATTGGCGAGCGTTCTGCTGTTACAGGAATTCTTTTCCCGTTTACGATAAGTGCAGTATCGTCAAACGATACATTACCATTGAATTTGCCCTGCGTCGAATCGTACTTCAGTAAATGGGCAAGGGTTTTGGTATTGGTAAGGTCATTGATCCCAACAATCTCTAAATCTTTTCTTTCCAACGCAATTTTAAAAACGTTACGTCCAATGCGTCCGAATCCGTTTATTGCTACTTTAATAGTTGCCATAATTATAAATTTTAAAACAGTTTCAAAATTAGGAATTAATTGTATAAACAACAAAAAAGGATGCTAAGTGTTCAGCTTACACTATTAAATACCGGAAATGGAAACGTAAACGGTACTGAAGTTATTGCTTCCGGCAAATTCAGAAGGATAACCGCAATAGCAATATAATAAAGATAATTGCTTTATAATGATTTACATTGAAAGCTCGCACGCTTCCGGTTCCAAATTTTTTCATTTAGAACATTTGTAAAAGGAATTATTAAAAATGTGAAGGCTTTTTTAAAAATGTTTACATTTGCCCCTGATTCGTGAATACTTTAACACTAAATAATAACTTAAAAATAAAATTAATGAAGAATATTTTAATTATAGGAGCAGCCGGACAGATAGGTTCGGAACTGACCATGGAACTACGCAAACGTTACGGAAGTAATAATGTAATCGCCGGATACCGCAAAACACCGCTTACAGGCGACTTGCTTACCTCAGGTCCAGCCGAGCAGGTGGATGCAACCGATCCTGTACGTATGGCAGAAGTAGTTAAAAAACATAAAATTGATACCATTTATAATCTGGCAGCTATTTTATCGGCTGTTGGCGAAAGCAAACCTCAGGCAGCATGGCAGGTAGGCATAGGCGGCCTGATGAATTGCCTTGAAGTAGCCCGCGAATACAAATGCGCACTGTTTACTCCAAGTTCCATCGGAGCTTTTGGCGGCAGCACTCCTCTCGACAATACCCCTCAGGATACCATTCAACGTCCTGGTACCATGTATGGTGTAACCAAAGTTACCGGTGAATTGCTCAGCGATTATTATCACAAACGTTTTGGTGTGGATGCCCGTTCGGTACGTTTCCCCGGTATCATCTCCAATGTAACATTACCCGGCGGCGGAACGACAGACTATGCCGTTGAAATTTATTATGAAGCCATCAAAAATAAAAAATACACCTGCCCTCTGAAAGCCGGTACTTTCCTCGACATGATGTATATGCCCGATGCTTTGAATGCTGCCATCGCCATTCTGGAAGCCGACCCGACTAAATTGAAACACCGCAACTCGTTCAACGTAACGGCTATGAGTTTTGATCCTGAAATTATTTATGCAGAAATCAAAAAACACATCCCCGATTTCGTGATGAAATACGATGTGGAACCCATCAAACAATCCATTGCCGAATCGTGGCCCAACAAGATGGACGACACCTGTGCCCGCGAAGAATGGGGTTGGGAACCAAAATGGAATCTCGAAAAAATGACCGTTGACATGCTTAAAGTCATCAGCGAAAAACATAAAAAAGGATTAATCTAACATTATCCCGATACTGTTCAAAGGCATGCCTCGACCATCGGGCATGCCTTTTTTATTTACTTTTGCAAACTCAGACAAATTGATTTTGTGTTTTTAAACCTTAAAACACGCAAGGAAAAAATTATGGAAATAGCAGCATTGGTCTCCGGCGGGGTGGACAGTTCGGTAATGCTTCACCTGCTGAAGGAACAAGGATACGATCCCACCATTTTTTATATCAAAATTGGCATGGACAACCAGGATGGCTGGGATTGTCCCTCGGAAGAGGACTTAGAAATCACTTCCTGGTTGGCTCATAACTATGGTTG
This sequence comes from Lentimicrobiaceae bacterium, assembly GCA_023227965.1. Lineage (NCBI taxonomy): Bacteria > Pseudomonadati > Bacteroidota > Bacteroidia > Bacteroidales > Lentimicrobiaceae > Lentimicrobiaceae bacterium. The sequence goes on from JALOCA010000005.1 coordinate 26,317, forward strand.
CCGGATGGAGGTGGTGGATCTCCAGAAAGAATACTGGGACTTAGTGGTGGCTTATACCATTGATTCTGTGAAAAACGGCTTTACGCCCAACCCCGATGTAATGTGCAACCGGCTGATCAAATTCGGGGCGTTTGAGGAAAAATTCGGTAAAGACTTTGATAAAATAGCCACCGGACATTATGCTACCGTGGTGGAAGAAAACAATAAATTTTACCTTGGCACAGCCAAAGATCCCATCAAGGACCAGACGGATTTCCTGGCTCAGATCACCTATCATCAACTGTCGAAACTGATGTTCCCGGTTGGAAAGCTGATGAAAAAGGAAGTCCGCAGGATTGCTCTCGAAGCCGGCTTGCCCAGCGCCACCCGCAAGGATAGTCAGGGAATCTGTTTCCTTGGGAAGATCAATTACAACGATTTTATTAAACGTTTTATCGGCGAAAAGGAAGGTCCTATCATTGAACTGGAGACCGGCAAGCAACTGGGCACACACCAGGGTTTCTGGTTTCATACCATCGGTCAGCGCAAAGGATTGGGCTTAAGCCAGGGTCCCTGGTTTGTGGTTAAAAAGGACATCGAACAAAATATCGTTTACGTTTCCAACGGCTACGATCCCGTTTCGGCTTACGGAAAGGAAGTCAACCTGCAACATTTTAACTTTATCAGCGGCGATCCCTGGGGCGACTTCACGGGACTGATACCCGTTCGCTTCAAGATCCGCCATGTGTCGGGCTTTACCCAGGGACACATCGAAAAACAGGGTGACAATTACCGGATTATTTCTTCCGAACCGGTGCTTGGAATAGCTGCCGGGCAGTTTGGGGTGGTTTACGATGATGGGGCAAGGATTTGCTACGGAAGCGGGGTGATTGCTTAAGTAAAAATGGAGAAGTATGGTTGCAGAAGCGTCAATCTGAAATCTGCAATTGGCCAATCTGAAATTAAATTACCCCATTGAAAAGATAAATTCAATGATCCCAGACTTGGATTACCCAATCTGAAATCTAAAATCGGTTAATCTGCAATTCCCTTCCTCAATCTGAAATCTGCAATCTTAAATCTAAAATTTCCAGCTTCACTAAGCCGGTGATAATACTGGGAATAAGTGTTTATTATTTTTTTCTTGATTTTTTAGATTCTTTCAGCACTTTTTTATCATCACTGTCCAGTTTGCGCTGAATTTTCTTAACATCTTCTGCCGGTGGTAAATTTTCGGGTTGTATTCCCCGTTTTAGCAACATATTCCTAACTGCCTCATTATTGTCCACATGTTCTTTTTCAATGGGTATCTGGCCTTTCAGGTCTTTGTTTTGTACATTTAAGCTTGTCATTTCAGCAGCAAGATCTTTCGCTTTAATACTGATGGTTGGCAAGAAATCAGCCAAGGGTCGGTTTTCAGGTACTCCCAATTTCCTTTTAAGCTGATGAGTGTTCAACCTGAACAATGCCTGATCGCCTTTGGAGCGAATAATAGCGAACCCCTGGTTATCTATCCCTCGTTCATAGAGTGCCCCAGAAAGCTGGTTTTCGGTATGGCTGAGTTTTTCACGAGCTTTTACACGTTCAAATTCCAGTAATCTTTTTTCTACCAGTTCTGCCCTGCGGGTTTGTATGGCAAAATAGTTTTGTGCAAAGGCAATTTCGGCTTTACGACTGTCGCCATTTTGTGCTATAAGGTAACAAGCATATCTGGTAAGTAAGATGTCATCTATTACTTTTTCAGCACCTTTGGGCATAGGTATCGTTTTCCTGACGTCAGGAAAATGATCATCGGTTTGTTCACCAACTTTGATACATGCTTCCTTTGCCTTAGTTATTACCTTGTCAAAATTTTCCCATTTAGCATAACCCAGAAGTTTTTGCAATTCACGTGCACTCCAGCATTCAATTCCTTCAAGATCACTTGCCGCTGCTTCAAATTTATTAAATAATTCTTTTATTTCTTCCGTTTTCATTTTAGAATTTCCTTTTCAATTTACAATATCATTTAGCATATCTTTGGCTTCTTTTTGTAATTCATTGCTGTGATTTCTTCAATGCTACGTTAAGGAATATAGTTGTATAAGATAACGTGTATAAGAATTTCGACGGTTTCGAGATCGCTTTCGGCGGTTGATTGCCAGTAAATGATTTGTCTTTCGATAATAGTCATAACACCGTCTTCTTAACCGGAACACAAAGATAATGAAATTTTTTATGATTAGGTTTAGGGAACGTAATGCAAATCTGCAATCGGATAATCTGCAATTCCCTTCCTCAATCTGCAATCTAAAATAAGCTATCTTCCTTTTTATACCAAGTATTTTCCCGACCTTTGCATCTTCAAAAAAGGAAAAGAAAAAACATGCCGGATAAAAACAGTCCCAACATATTAGGAACCGAAAAGATTGGCAGGTTGCTGATGAAATATTCCATTCCGGCTATCATTGCTACGGCTGCTTCTTCGCTTTACAACATCATTGATCGTATTTTTATCGGTCATGGCGTTGGTCCGATGGCTATTTCGGGACTGGCGCTGACTTTTCCGCTGATGAATCTTGCCGCCGCCTTCGGTTCGCTGATCGGGGTAGGTGCCGCCACCATGGTTTCCATCCGGCTTGGCCAACGCAACCGCGAAGGTGCCACTGCTTTTCTTTGCAATGCTTTTATTTTGAATATAATCATAAGTATTGTTTACGCTGTCGTTATGTTCATTTTTCTGGACGACGTTTTATATGCCTTCGGGGCAAGTAAAGTTACACTTCCCTACGCCAGGAATTTTATGCAGATTATCCTTGCCGGTAATATTTTCACACACCTGTATTTCGGATTGAACAATATTATGAGGGCTTCCGGCTATCCCACCAAGGCGATGATCACTACGTTGCTCACGGTAGCTGTTAACCTGGTTCTTGCACCCTTGTTTATTTTTGTATTCAAATGGGGAATCCGTGGAGCGGCAACAGCTACCGTTTGTGCCCAGATGGTAGGCACTGCCTGGGTATTTATTCATTTTATGAGCAAAAGTAGTTATGTACATTTTGCAAAAGGATACTTTAAACTTAAAATGAAAGTTATCCTGGATATTTTTTCGATAGGCATGTCGAATTTCCTGATGCTTATCTGCGCTACCCTTGTTACTATTATTATGAATATAAGCCTGGCACATTATGGAGGCGATTATGCCATAGGTGCCTTTGGAATTATTAACAGCATTGGAGGCCTTTTTGCCATGATCGTACTGGGATTTAACCAGGGAATGCAGCCCATTGCCGGGTATAATTTTGGTGCGCGCCAGTTCGACAGGGTGATACGGGTTTTTAAAGCTACCCTGATAGCGGGAACCAGTGTTACGATTTTTGGTTTTTTATTAGCCGAAATCATTCCGCATTTTCTTGCTAATGCCTTTACCAGCGACCAGCAGTTGATCCATCTGGCTACGGTAGGTATGCGAATTTCGATAGTGATGTTTCCTATCGTTGGTTTCCAGATGGTAACCACTAATTTTTTCCAATCCATTGGTAAGGCAAAGATTTCCATTTTCCTTTCTTTGTCGCGCCAGGTGTTATTCCTGATTCCGGCATTGCTTCTTCTCCCCCATTTCTTTGGGCTGAATGGCGTTTGGGCGGCTCTGCCTTCTGCCGATTTCAGTTCCTCACTGATCACCCTGATGGTATTGCAATACCAGATTAAGAAAATCAGGTTGGCATAGCATATGGATCAAATGCCGCTGCAATCTACAATCAATTATTCTGAAATCGTTATTCATAAAACAGAACTAAATTGAACATTATTTAACAAATTTCGTTTGTCTAAAATTAAAATTATATAACCATGGAAAATTTCATTGCATACAATCCCACCGCCCTTCATTTTGGGAAAGATGTGGTAAACCAATTAGGTACAACAATAACTCAGTTCGGAAAAAAAGTTTTGTTGGTTTATGGTAAAGGCTCTGTAAAACGTTCAGGGCTTTACGATCGGGTAATGGCACAACTGCAAAGTGCAGGAGCCGAAGTAATAGAATATAGCGGCATAAAATCCAACCCTTTGGTAAAAGATGTGGATGCCGCCGCCGAATTAGGCAGAAAGCACCAGGTAGATGCCATTCTTGCAGTTGGAGGTGGAAGCACGATAGATTCGGCAAAAATTATTTCGATTGCCATCCCTGTAAATCATCCGGCATGGGATTTTTATGAAGGGAAAGCCAAACCGCAGACCTCTATTCCGCTGGTGGCTGTGCTTACCCTTGCAGCCACAGGAAGTGAAATGAATCCTTTTGCCGTTTTACAAAATCCTGAAACCGGCAGGAAAGATGGCTACGGGCACCCGCTTTTGTATCCTAAACATTCTTTCCTCGACCCGCAAAACACGATAAGCGTTCCTAAAAATTATACGGCATATGGCATTGCCGACCTGATAGCCCATAGCTTTGAAAACTATTTCGGTGCTGGAGAAACTACCCTTCCCGACCGTTTTGTGTTTGGTATTCTTGCCGAAGCTATGGAATATGGGCCGCAATTGCTGAATAACCTTACCGATTATACTTTACGGGAAAAAATAATGTACGCCGCTACTATGGCACTGAACGGGCTTACCCAGCATGGGAAAAAGTCAGGCGACTGGGGTGTGCACAGCATAGGTCATGTTTTATCGTTGTTGTACGATATTCCGCACGGAGCTTCCCTTTCCATTGCATATCCTGCTTGGTTTAAGTTGCACAAGGAAAAAGCTGCCGTGCAGATTGCCAAATTAGGTAAGAACCTTTTCGGTACAGAAGACGTTGACAAAACCATTGCCGGCTTTGAAGATTTCTTTAAAAAAATAGAATGTCCGGTATGCTTGTCGGAGGTTAACATTGGCAAACAGGAACATGATAAAATATTCGATTACCTGGTGCTAAATAAAGCAGGTGGAGCCAACTACCAACTTTCGGAAGAAGATTACAGAAAAATAATCCGATTAATGGCTTAGCTTTTTAGTTGTAAAGAATTGGAAATCCTTCGGAAACTATCAATTACTGATTGTTTTCGAGGGGTTCTCCTTTTAAAACTACCGGAGAATTTCCTTTGCTAAACATGGCAACAGTTTTCAGTTTCCGGTGTTTGCCATAAAATTTCCAGATTCCTTCCCAGTAATAATGGACATTGTATTCGGTATAATCCATTTTAGCCCAGCCTTTACGTGTAAGTTTATGGTGTTCGTCAAAGTATTTAACCTTGATATTATCCTTTAAAAATTTAAACTTTAACCTGACATTGCCATTCGTATGGTAGTAAAGGCAAACGCCGGTTTCTCTTCCATCTTTGTAATACTCTTTGCTAATGAGTGCTCCTTTATTTGTTGTATCCAAATAAGTAATCCACAGCCCCTGGCGTTGCCCTTTGCTGTCCCATTGATTCACTTTGTGTTTATAAAACTGAGCACCAACCGAAACGGAAATACAGAAAACAATCAGTAATAACAAATATTTTTTCATGATAAAAATTAAAAGAATAAAACCCTAACGTGCTCCGGGGTTTTGCTCAAATGCTGTTACTTATCTTTACTTATTGTGAATTTTATAGGCATATTAAACTGCACAGCAACATGTTTCCCACGTTGGCGACCAGGGTTCCATTTCGGCATCATGTTTACAACCCTCGCAGCTTCTGCATCACATTCCTTATTAAATCCGCGTAAAACCTTAACATTGGTAATTGTTCCATCGGCTTCTATAATAAAAGAAACAAAAACTGTCCCATGTATGCCATTTTTCTTGGCTGCTTCCGGATATTTAATGTTTTCAATAAAAAATTGTATTCTCGCTTCCTCTCCTCCCGGAAATGAAGGCTGTTCTTCAACAGCAGTATAAATCTTATTTTGCTTAGTGGTTTTTTTCTCCTTTTGAAATAGTGGAGAAGCTGTTTTTGAATTTACCGGTACATTGCCGCTAGTACGGAATGAGGAAAATACCATAGCCATACCTGCAATCAATGGCATCATCAACAATAACTTAAGTAATGCCAGTTTGTTTGATTTTGATTTTGTCATCATAATAAACCTCCTTTTAATAGAATGATTGAATTTGTTAATTAAAACCAGATGTGGCTGCCCTATAGCCATTCCGAGCAACAACTGCTGGTAATTTATTGTATTATGCCCCTGCAGCAGGACACCCCGATCGGCAAGATATTCATGGATATTACGTAAAGATTTATTGTACAGATAAATAAAAGGATTGAACCACAAAATAACTTTTAATGCTTCGGTAAATAAAACATCCAGCGTATGCCATTGGCGGACGTGCACTTTTTCGTGGGCAAGTATTTCCTCTGCATCTTTTTCTTCAGTATTTGATTGAATAAAAATCCGGTTGAAAAACGAAAATGGTGCTATTTCTACCTGAGTTTCAATAATCAAAAAGCCCCCTATGGGTTTTTTAATTCCTTTCTGTGAAAGCAGAAATATACGTAGTATATTGTATATTAGATATATAAATATGAAAATGCTGACAAATAGATAAATAATATCTGCCAAGCTAATATTGGGTGTTGACTTTTCTATTTGCTGCACACCTACCGATACCTGCCGGAGCAAAATATAGCTCAGAGCCGGATTTTCGGGAGCGTTTTCCATTATTGGAAAGTGAACTACAGGTAAAATAAAAGATAAAAGCAAGGAAATTAGCAAGTAAATGCGGTTAAGCATAAAAAAGGTTTCTTTACGGAGTAGAACCCAGTACAAGCCATAAAAAACGCCTGTACATAATGAAACCTTCAACAAATAAATGATTATTGCGTTCATGGGATTGTTTTTTTTTGTTTTTCAATTTCCAGTTCCATTATTTTTTTTATCTCTTCGAGATTTTCAATACTAAGATTGTTTTCGCGGGCAAAAAAGGAGACCAACTGCTGATACGAATTGCCGAAGTAGTTATTCATAAAACTTCCAAAATATTTTTTCGTATATTCTTTCCGGTTAATAACAGGGTAATATTCATAGGTTTTACCATATGCCTTATGCTCAATAAATCCTTTCTTTTCGAGAATACGAATAATGGTAGAAACGGTATTGTAGGCAGGTTTAGGTTCCGGCATTTGATCTATCACATCATTAACAAATCCCTTTTCCAGTTTCCAGATGATTTGCATGATTTGTTCTTCCGCTTTGGTGAGTTCTTTCATTTGTGTAGGACTTTAGTTATATAACTAAAATTTTAGTTATTTATTGTAAAGACAAAAGATCAGATTGCAAAAGTACAACTAATTTTTTAGTTATACAACTATTATTTTAGTTGATGTATAATTTATAAATATTTTAAATAATGCATAGGAAGTTTTTTATATGTTTCATAAACAGTAAGAAAAAATATACATATAAGGCAAATAAGAAAAAAACCTGCCAAAAACAGGATATAAAAAGAAATGGGAAATGTTTTTTTAACCGTTCATGGGAGCCGAGTCCTGTTCTGCCAAGATAATATAAACCTGAGTTCGGGATAAAATATATTTTGCATCTGCCTGATAATAACCCGTTAAGGATTTAATATTCATAGAAAGGATTTTTTATGAATTCTCCGTTAGGGGATCAATAATTAATGTCATACGAACAATCTTTTATAAAAAATCAATATTCTATTAATATTCACCGCCTGCAACGAAATGTAATATGCTGAAATATTACAAGAATGGTTTGCAACCTTAACCCGAACTCAGGTTACTATATTTTTTTGTACTCAACTTCCTGTAAAATATTTCGGATAAAAGCCGCAATAAATTAAACAATTTAATTGCATTTGTTTTACCTTTGCCCCGGTTAAAACACATTAAACTATTAATATCTAAAAATATAAAACCATGTACGAAAAATTTCAATCTTTCCTTCAGAAAGAATTAACTGACATCCGCGAAGCAGGTTTGTATAAAAATGAACGCATCATCGTTTCGCCACAAGGTGGAGAAATTACAGTCAGCACCGGACAAAAAGTGCTAAATTTCTGTGCTAACAACTATTTGGGATTGTCGAACAATCCAAAACTAATTGCTGCTGCCAAATCCGCTTTGGACACCCATGGTTACGGAATGTCATCTGTACGTTTCATCTGTGGTACCGGAGATTTGCACAAAAAATTAGAACAAAAAATTGCAGATTTCTTTGGTACAGAGGATACTATTTTATATGCTGCCTGTTTTGATGCCAATGGAGGAGTTTTTGAACCCCTGCTAAACGAAGAAGATGCTATAATTAGCGACTCCCTCAATCACGCATCCATTATTGATGGGGTACGGCTTTGCAAAGCCGTTCGTTATCGTTATGCCAATGCCAATATGGCTGATTTGGAAGAACAACTGAAGCTGGCTCAAGCACAACGTCACCGTTTGATCGTTACAGATGGTGTGTTTTCGATGGACGGTAATGTAGCCCCTCTGGACAAAATTTATGAACTGGCAAATAAATACGATGCTATGATAATGGTAGATGAATCCCATTCAGCCGGAGTAGTAGGTCGTACGGGCCGTGGCGTTACCGAGCTACACAACCTGAAAGGAAAAATTGAAATAATTACCGGTACATTAGGTAAAGCCTTTGGTGGAGCTATCGGAGGTTTCACTACCGGGAAAAAAGAAGTTATTGAAATGTTACGTCAACGTTCACGTCCTTACCTGTTTTCGAATTCCATTCCTCCTATGGTAGCTGCCGCAGGAATAAAAATGGTGGAAATGATGAGCGAAACCAACGAACTGCAGGATAAACTACACGCCAATACCGAGTATTTCAGCAAAAAAATGATAGAAGCCGGTTTTGATTGCAAGCCGACACAAAGTGCCATTGTTGCCGTTATGCTTTACGACGCTAAATTATCACAGGAAATGGCTGCCAAACTTCTCGGTGAAGGCATTTATGTAATCGGGTTCTATTACCCGGTTGTTCCTAAAGGGCAAGCCCGTATCCGGGTTCAGGTTTCGGCTGCACACGAACGTGAACACTTAGATAAGTGTATTGCCGCCTTTACCAAAGTGGGTAAAGAACTTGGAGTAATAAAAGAAAAAAAAGGCGGTTGCTCCTGCTGCAATTAATTTTTTTTCAGAATACTTATAACCTGAGTTCGGGATAAAATATGTTTTACATTTGACTGATAATAACTTGTTATGGTCTTAATATCAGTAGAAAGGGCTTTTTATTTTTTATAAATTCTCCGTTAGGAGATCAAACAATTAATGTCATACGAACAATCTTTTATAAAAAATCAATATTCTATTAATATTCATCGCCTGTGGCGAAATGTAACATGCTGAAATATTAAAAATGGTTTTCAGCAACCTTACTACGCCGAACCCGAGCGCAGATTAATAATTAACCTTCTGTTTTAGCACGACAGGAGGTTTTTTTATTCTCGTAATTTATTACTCAAAACTGGTAGTCAAAATGGATTAAATAAAAATCAGCAATAGCTACTATCTGAACAATCAACAATGATAAAAAGGAATTCAAATATTAAAATACTGTAATATGGCACCTTTTAACTGATTGCGGAAGCCATTCAACCGTTTTAAAACGGTATTCAACCAATGATTTTTGTTTCAGCAAAAACAATACTATAGTTTTGCATCTTGAATTAGGGATACACAATCAATGCATAATCATACATTTTTATTCAGGGAAAGAATTTGGTCAATTAATGGACTTTTTTATACTAACGATTCTGGTGCTGGTGGAACTCCCTGTGATGGGATGATAAAAATCACACACAAACCTAATATATGGCTTAATGAAGGAATACTGAAAATTCATTCGGAAATTGCCTGGGAACATGTAAACTTTTTTGAAATTATACCTTTTCAACCCGGTTACGATTTTTCTACCTTCCAATCCATGAATACTATTATGGGGAATCTTCATGGTAAAATTATGGTAATCCAAAATGCTATAATTACTTCTTTTTCTTCCGAAAATTCTATTTTTACTGGTGTAGAAACGTTAGTAAAGATTGATAATGAAAATTATAACGATTACGGTTATGTATTTATGGAAGATAAAAAATTAGGTTCCTGGGCAATTTCTTTACACGGCATATAATATCTATGTGTTCTCTGAAATTAATTTTCTTTTATATTTGTTCTTTGATCCACAAAAAACATGTCTTTTCTTTTTTTCGATAGAGTCAGGGAACTGCAGCAAATAAACCGGAAACGTGAATTTATAGAATTCAGGGAACAAAACATTAAGAATATATTCATTACAATTACATTTGCCGGCATAGCCATTGTCTTTTTCTTTCATATTTTCGATACAATAAACGATTTTCCACGCATCCATGAAATGTTTATTGCCAAGATTGCTATTTCCACTATTTTATTAATTAATTTATCTTTAGTACTTTTTTTTAATACAAGAAAAGTATATATTTTATTTCTATATTTTGGTTTCTACCAAACAGCCTTTTTTTGTACACTTATATCTCATTATACTGGTGGTCTGAGCAGTACATACTGGGGAGGACTTATTTTAATGCTTATTATCTGGCATTCAATTATACCTATTAATTATAAATTACTCGATTTTCATGGTACTATTTTTATAGTTCAATATCTTGTTATTTTATTTTATTTTGAACCCAAACCTGTGTACTGGGAATACTTTTGGGAAGGAACATTTTTTCTTCTGGGGACACACTTTGTGGGAATGGTAGCCGGCTTTCTGAATAATCAATCGGATGCACTGTTATTTAAGAATCAGGAAGTAATTCAGCAAACTCGCTCGGCACTTACGAAATCGGAACTGTTATACCAAACACTGATAAATAATGCAAACGACGGAATCTTTATTACGCAGGATAACGTTTTTAAATTTGTAAATGCCTCTTTTTGTGAAATTACGGGTTATACAGAAAACGAACTGATAAATAAGCCTTTTAACGATCTCATTATTCCCGAAGATCATCAAAAACTGATGGAAATCCATTTAAAAAGGATGAGAGGCGAAAAAGTACCCAGCATTTATTCTACCCAAGGAGTAGCCAAAGACGGAAGAAAAATTCATCTTGAATTTAACAGCAATACCATTGAGTTGGACGGACGCCCTGCTTCATTTGTTATCATGCGTGATGAAACGCAGCATATTCTATCAGAGCAAGCAATTAAAGAAAGCGAAGAAAAATACAAATTGCTCGTAGAAAGGGCTAACGATGGAATTGTCATTCTTCAGGATGGAATAGTTGTATTTATCAACCAAATGATGGCAAATATTCTGGGATTTGAAGTTACAAATATGCTCAATACCCCTTTTATAAATTATCTTGCGCCCGAAGAAGTGGAAAGAATATATCAATACTATTTACAACGGCTGGCAGGTATTTCAGTTCCATCAATTTATGAATCGGTGCTCGTTGACAAATCCAGGATACTTAAAGCCGTAGAGTTCAACAGCAGCATTATTAATTTCAAGGGCAAGCCAGCCACGCAGGTATTTATCCGTGATATCACCGAACGGAAAAATGCCGAACAAGCATTGAAGGAAAGTGAAGTTCGCTACAGAGAAATGGCAGACTTCCTCCCACAAATGATTTATGAAGTAAATATTGATGGAACCGTTTCCTTTATCAACAGAACTGGTATCGAACAAATCGGGTATTCGTACGATGAAATCCTGCAGGGTATTCACATTTCGCAATTCGTAATTCCGGAACAACGTAAAGAACTATTAGAAAACCTTAAGGCGACTCTACTGGGTGGAGAACCAAGCAAAGCAAAAGAATTCACTGCCTTACGAAAAGATGGAAGTACATTCCCCATAATGGTTTATGATTCTCCTATTTACAAAAAAGGGGTTGTGGTTGGCAACCGGGGAACCGTGGCGGATATTTCTCTCAGGAAAAAAGCAGAAGAAGAACTAAGAAATGTAAACCAACGGCTTACTTTCCACATCTATAAAACTCCGCTTGCTTATATTGAGTGGAATTCAACCTTAGAAGTGGTGGAATGGAATCCGACAGCAGAAAAGATTTTTGGATTTACGCATTCCGAAGCCATAGGAAAACATGCGTACGATTTAATTGTCCCGGAAGAAATAAAAGACACTATCAACGAAGTTCTTGACGATATCATTAACGAAAAAGGGGGCGCATTTAATGTAAACGAAAATATTACCAAAGATGGAAAGATAATCATCTGTCAATGGTACAATACTCCGTTAAAAGACCATAACGGTAAGGTTATAGGTTTGGCTTCGTTGGTTCAGGATATTACACAACGTAAACAATTAGAAGCGGAATTAGAAAAAACACTAGCAACCCTCGAAAAAAAGCATATGGCAACGGTAGAAAAAATGCAAAGTTACTTTACCGAACTTCAAATAAAAAAGAACGAGTTGCTGCATATGCAAAAAGAAAACCTTCAAAGCCAATTCGAAACACTTAAAAACCAGGTAAACCCTCATTTTTTATTCAATAGCCTGAACGTGCTGGCTTCGCTAATCAGCGTTGACCCCGATCTTGCAGAACAATTTACCGGCAAACTATCAAAAATTTACCGCTACGTTCTTGAACATAAATCTGATGACCTAGTATCGCTCCAAACGGAAGTGGATTTTCTGAATGCCTATGTTTTTCTACTTAGCATCCGTTTTTCCAACAAACTTGTTGTAAATATTTCCATACCCGACGACAAATCCGAGCTTACCCTCCCCCCTCTTGCCTTGCAATTACTTATCGAAAATGCTATAAAACACAACGTTTTTTCTACAAAATCACCATTAATCATTGATATATTTATTGACAGCGAAAACTATCTTAACATTGTAAACAATTTACAAAAACGTGAACAACATATTGAAACAACCCATATAGGTTTAGTAAATATTGCTAACCGGTATCGTTTTTTCACTGATAAACCCACCCAATTTGGTATAGAAGGCGATAAATTTATCGCACGAATTCCGCTTATTTAACCTTTAATTTTTTCGCCATGCAAATCGTAATAATAGAAGATGAAAAATTAGCCGCTAATTACCTTGAAAAAATGATTTTAAAGTTTGATAATAACATCAAAGTATTAGCCAAGCCGGAATCTGTTGAAGAAGCCATTACCTGGTTTACAACCCACAAAGAGCCTGATCTGATTTTTTTGGATATTCATCTTGAAGACGGACTGAGTTTTTCCATCTTTGAAAAGGTTTCCGTTAAATCTCCTATAATTTTTACTACGGCGTATGACGAGTATGCCATTAAAGCTTTTTCATTGAAAAGCATTGATTATCTGCTTAAACCTATACAACAGGAAGAACTTAACAGAAGCATAGAAAAATACAGGGAGTGGAATTCGGCAAATACGAAAGAAATAAATATTCAAGAATTGTACGATCTTCTTTCGGCTAAAAATCCGAATTATAAAGAACGTTTTTCAATACATGTTGGGCAAAAAATAAGAACTATTTCTGTTGACGACATTGCCTATTTTTATTCAGAAGAGAGCATAACATTCGTGGTAACCAACGATAAAGCTGAATATGCCTTAGATTACAGTCTCGAAGAATTAGGTGAGATGTTGAATCCCAAAGATTTTTTCCGTATCAACCGGCAGTACCTCATTAAGCTGAAAGCAATTAAAAACATCCATGTTTTCCCGAAAAGCCGGTTAAAAATTGAGCTAAATCCCCCTGCTGCAAAAGAAGTTTTTGTCAGTATTGATAAAATTACCCGTTTCAAACAATGGTTAAATACCTGAAAATAAAAAATCCGGTAAGAACCGGATTTAATCACAATTTATTCTTTTACGAAGCAACAGTTTATACTGTCATGATATCCTTTTCTTTGGCTTCAACAATTTTATCAATTTTTAAAATATAGCCATCGGTGGTGGTTTGAATGTCTTTTTCGAGATTTTTTATTTCATCTTCGGGGATACCTTCTTTTTCGAGATTTTTTGCAGATTCATTGGCTTGCCTGCGGATATTTCTGATACTTACGCGGGCAATTTCTCCCTCATTTTTTACACGTTTTACCATTTCTTTACGGCGTTCCTCTGTTGGCGGGGGAACATTGATTCGCAAAATTTCACCATTGTTTTGCGGATTAAAACCTAGATTGGCTGCCATAATGGCTTTTTCTATAGGAACCAACATGTTTTTTTCCCAAGGCTGAACAATAATTTGCCGGGGGTCGGGAGTGTTAATATTGGCTATTTGTTCAATAGGAGTAGGTGCACCATAATAATCCACCTTTACCCCTTCCAGCATTTGAGGGTTGGCTTTTCCTGCACGTATTTTATGTAATTCGCGCTCGAGGTGTGCAAGTGCATTTTGCATTCCTTCTTTGGCTTCTTCCAGTATAAACAGAGTTTCTTCGTTCATGGTACTGTGATTGAATTGTGCAAAAATAAATAAAGCTTTTTTATTTTTTGCTATCTTTTAATACACCAATGAACCAATTTTTTCACCGGATACAATTTTTTTCAGATTTCCGGGGGTATTCATATCGAAAACAATTATGGGCATATTATTTTCACGGCAGAGGGTAAATGCTGTTAAATCCATAATATTTAGCCCCTTTGCATATGCTTCATCAAAACGAAGAGTCGCAAATTTGGTTGCTGTGGGGTCTTTTTCCGGATCGGCGGTATACACACCGTCAACGCGGGTACCTTTCAATATAACATCGGCTTTGATTTCGATTGCGCGAAGTGAAGCTGCAGTATCGGTTGTGAAATAAGGATTTCCGGTTCCCCCGCCTATAATTACCACATGTGAAGATTCAAGATATTCTATTGCTTTGCTGCGGCTCATGGCTTCTGCTATGGGCTGGATGGCAATCCCGGAAAGTAATTTTGTATTTACCCCCATAGATTGCAATGCCGACTGCAGAGCCATGCTGTTGATAACGGTAGCAAGCATGCCCATATAATCGCCCTGTACACGGTCATATCCTTCCGAACTTCCTTTTAATCCCCTGAAAATATTACCTCCGCCTATTACTATAGCAACCTGTACTTTTTCATTAGCAATGGACTTTATATCACAGGCATATTGTTCAAGTCTTTCTGTATCAATACCATATTGTTTATTACCCATAAGGGCTTCACCGCTGAGTTTTAATAAAATTCTTTTGTACAACATTTTTTAATCTTTATTGTGTATTGGTAAATTTTGGGCGCTTGCTTGTTATTAGTTGTTGGTTATTTGATCAGGCATATTTTTCGGGTTTCTATTCCTTTATTTGTTTGTATTCTTATAAAATAGGTTCCGCCAACCAGATTTTGTGTATGCATTTTATGGATATACATTCCTTTAGATATGTTACCTTTATATATATCTGCAACTTTGTTTCCCATCATGTTGAAAATGGCTACATCAACAATAGTAGGATTTTTTATTTCATACGTAACAACAAATGCTGAGGAAGCGGGATTGGGGAAAACGGAAAGATTGCAGGTTTCGGAGTTAATCGGGATGGTGATTCCTGAAATGTCAACTGAATATTGCAGATGCAGGCAGTAGCCGGTTAAATTGCCATAATCTCCGGGTCCGTTATCGCTTACTTTAAGTAGCCAATTACCATTTACGGGCTCACCGTCGAAAACAGTTAAAGGTTCTTCGGGGGTAAAACTTCCGGTGTAAGGAGGATATCCGTTTGTAATAGCTACTGAGGCTTCGTCGTCGAACACGGTTTGTATGTATGCATTGGCATTGCCTCCGTTTCCGTTGCTAAGCGCTACTTCGTTTCCTTCGGGTGAAAGGACGGCAATATCCAAATCGCCGATATAGGTATGGTCAATAGATATTTCGACATTTACATCAAAAACAACTCCCTGTACATTAACGGGAATAGTATCGTAAGTTACTTCCTGGTCGGTAAGGGAAACCGGAATATTCTCAGAACAGAATGTGTTGGATACAATATTTGCTACCTGATAAATAAATACATCCTCCGGAGATTGTGTACCAGGAGGGTTCAACCCTTTTCCTCCGCCAGGCAGGGTAGCCACAAAATTAGTTGCCAAATCCTGCAGGGCAAAATAATATTTTACAGTAGTTCCTATGGGTTGCCCGGGTAAAGTGTAAGTATAGTTATTTTGTTTTGTTTGCGTGGCATGTAGTACATTATAATCCTGGTTGTTTACAGAATAGTATAACAGTGGATCATTAGGAGATTGGGCAACTGGGTAAGAAGAGGTAACGGCAAAAACAGCCTGGCGGGCAGAGGTATCGTTCCCCGAAATTAGAGGCGTATGTTGTATGTCAACGCTATAGTCACATGCAAAGGCAGCCATTGTTGCTACGGCTGCCTGTACCATTGTTTTAAAATAGGGAACATTGATAGTTTCAAACTTGTCGTTAGTGGTATGGTAATACGCATTGAAATCATCCATATTTTCTATGGAAAGTAATGCGGGGTAGCCCTGATCCCAAAAAGAGGAATGGTCGCTTGCAGTGACATACATTTCACTTTCTGAGAGCTGAGGTGTATAATTTCTTAAAACGGAAGAAAACTTATCTGACAGTTCCTGTGACTGGTCGTCAACAGCTACCGAGAGTTTGAAATCGTTATCCGAATCCCATGCAATCATATCAAGATTAAGAACGCCAAGTATTTCTGCACCTGCATTTTTTACTGAATCGGCATAGTATGCACTCCCCACCAAACCTATTTCTTCGGCATCCCAAGCAGCAAAAATTAATGTATAGTCGAAATTATGGGGCGAAAGTAATCGTGCTGCTTCTATTACAGCAACGGTTCCTGAGGCATTGTCGTCGCAGCCCGGGGCAAGACTTCCCGAAGGCATATCGTCGTAATGCGCACAAATAATGAATTGCTTTTCGGGATAGAGTGTCCCGGGTTTTACAGCAATAATATTGGTTCCGCCACTTTGAAAATTCTGATAGTAAGGCGATAATCCGGAACTTTCAAATTTTTCAAAAATGTATTGTGCAGCTTTTGCATTTTGCGGAGAGGAATAATAGCGCGAAGTTATTGTATAAGGCTGACCACCAATCAGTGTAGAGGTATCTCCGCTAAGTTCCCTCACCGTAAGTGAAACGCTTTGTTCCGTAACAAGCCGGCTGATGGAATCAATCCGAGGGCTGTATCCGTATTGGGCAAAAGAAAAAAGATGTATACTAAAAACAAGCAAAAAGGAATACAATATTTTGTACTTCATACACAGTAAATTAAAATTTAGGAATAAAAGGAGTATAGGGGTCTGGCAATTTTTCGAACATTACTAAAAACTTTTTTATTTGGTCGTCAACTGGGAATGAACTGTAAAAGTAATAGGAAATACCGCCACGCATCCCGATACGGAGTGTATCCTGGGTAATAAAAAAATGCCGGGTTGAATCGGAGTCATGCCGTTCAATCCGGAAGCTATTGGATTGTCCGGTAATTCTGTAAATTTTCCAGACGTTTAATGAATCAAAAATGATGGTAGCCCTACTCTCAACATAGGATTTTAGTGGAATATATAAAATAAATTTATCCGGAGGGTTTGTAATATCGGCATAATTTGAAAAAATGGGGATGTCTTTGTACAAGCTGCTGCTTTCATCGTTGCATGAATACCAACACACTACTGAACAACTCAGCAAAAGTGCTGCTAAAAGGATACGTTTCATAGCTTTTCGTACAATAAATAGTTTTACGGGCTAAAGATAGTTTTTTTATTCTTCGCTTCCGTGGCAGTTTTTGTATTTTTTTCCACTTCCACAAGGGCAAGGTTCGTTTCTTCCAATTTTTTTCTCAACATGGACAGGCTGCGAAGCATGTTGTTCCTGTGTATTTCGTGCGGCAGCAGGCAAATCTGTACGTTCCTCTTTCATCCGGCTACGGTCGGTACTATGAGGAACATGTGCTTCTCTTACATTGCCTTCTTCGACGGGCATTTTATATTTTACCAAAAAAGAGATTACATCTTTATTGATTTTTTGTACCAGGTTTTTAAAGAGTTCAAATGCTTCGAATTTATAAATCAGCAAGGGGTCTTTTTGTTCGTAGGTTGCAGTTTGTACTGACTGTTTTAGGTCGTCTACTTCGCGAAGGTGTTCTTTCCAGGCTTCATCAATCACGCTAAGCGTTACCCATTTTTCTATCGAGAGTACAATTTCCCTACCGTTGTCTTCGTAAGCTTTTTTCAGGTTGGTAATAACATTCAGCGATTTGTGTCCGTCGGTAACAGGCAGGAGGATATTTTCGTACTGGTGTTCGTTTTCATATACCTGTTTCACAATAGGAAATGTACGACTGGCAACAACAGCACATTTATCTTTATAATATTTATATACTTTTTCAAAAAGTACAGACTGTAGTTCATCGCGATTACCCGAGAAAAATTCTTTTTCATCAAAGGGAGAATCGGTGCCAAAAGTTTTCAGCAGTTCAAGTCGAAACCCCTCAAAATACCTATTTTCCTGGAAATCGCCAATTATCATTTCGCACACATCGAACATCATATTTTTTATATCGAGGGCAAGACGTTCGCCGAAGAGGGCGTGGTGTCTTTTTTGGTAGATTACTTCGCGTTGCGAATTCATAACGTCATCGTATTCAAGCAATCGTTTACGAATACCAAAGTTATTTTCTTCCACTTTCCTCTGTGCCCGTTCAATGGATTTAGTAATCATGGAATGCTGGATGACTTCGCCCTCCTTTAAACCCAGTCTGTCCATAATACCTGCAATACGGTCGGAACCAAACATTCGCATCAGGTCATCTTCGAGTGAAACGAAAAATTGAGAACTACCTGGGTCGCCCTGGCGTCCGGAACGTCCGCGCAACTGTCTGTCAACGCGCCGACTTTCGTGTCGTTCGGTACCAAAAATTGCCAACCCTCCGGCTTCTTTTACACCTTTGCCCAATTTTATATCGGTACCACGGCCTGCCATATTGGTTGCTATGGTTACTTTTCCGGCAATACCCGCTTCGAGTACAACCTGTGCTTCGCGTTGATGGAGTTTTGCATTCAATACATTATGCGAAATGTTTTTACGTTTTAGCATCCGGCTGAGCAATTCGGAAGTTTCTACCGAGGTAGTTCCCACCAGAACAGGGCGTCCTTTTTGTACCAGTGTTTCAATTTCGTCAATTACGGAATTAAATTTTTCACGTTTGGTTTTGAATACAAAATCTTCGCGGTCGTCGCGAATTACAGTGCGGTTTGTAGGAATCACCACTACGTCAAGCTTGTATATATCCCAGAATTCGCCAGCTTCCGTTTCGGCAGTCCCGGTCATACCAGCCAGTTTGCTATACATCCTAAAATAATTTTGCAGGGTAATGGTGGCATAAGTTTGCGTGGCTTCTTCCACTTTCACG
Organism: Lentimicrobiaceae bacterium; assembly: GCA_023227965.1. Classification (NCBI taxonomy): domain Bacteria; kingdom Pseudomonadati; phylum Bacteroidota; class Bacteroidia; order Bacteroidales; family Lentimicrobiaceae; species Lentimicrobiaceae bacterium. Next base: position 45,578 of record JALOCA010000005.1, read on the forward strand.
TTTTCTTTGGCTTCAATAGCCTGATGCAAACCGTCGGAATATCTCCTTCCTTCGAGAATACGACCGGTTTGTTCGTCCACTATTTTTACCTTGTTATCCATTACCACGTATTCCACATCTTTTTCAAAAAGAGCATAGGCTTTCAATAGCTGATGCACGGTATGCACTCTGTCGGACTTTACCGAATAATCGGCTAAAAGGCTGTTTTTCTTTTCTAACTTTTCAGGTTCGGAAAGGAGCGATTTTTCCAATTCGGCAATTTCGGCTCCTATGTCTGGCAGAATATAAAAATTGGGGTCGTCGTAAGAAGTAGTAATCAGGTCAATTCCTTTTTCGGTGAGGTCAACCGAATTATTTTTTTCATCAATAACAAAGAATAACTCATCGTCAATCAGGTGCATATTTTTTTGCTGTTCCTGCAAATAATAGTTTTCGGTTTTGTGCATCAGTACTTTCATACCGGGTTCGCTGAGGAATTTGATAAGGGCGTTGTATTTGGGTAGCCCTCTGTAAGCCCTGAAAAGAAGCTCACCACCTTTTTTTTCTTCGTCTCCCTGGGGATTTGTAGATAAAATTCTCTTGGAATCAGCAAGTAATTGGTTTACGAAACGTTTTTGGGCATCATATAATTTGAGTATCTGGGGTTTTAACTCGTCAAATTCTTGTTTGTCTCCTTTAGCAGTAGGTCCGGAAATAATCAACGGGGTACGGGCATCATCAATTAAAACAGAGTCCACTTCGTCCACAATAGCGTAATTGTGTTTTCGTTGCACAAGTTCTTCCGGATTGCGTGTCATATTATCACGGAGATAATCGAATCCGAATTCGTTGTTAGTTCCGTAGGTAATGTCGGCTAAGTAGGCATTTCGTCTTGCTTCGGAATTAGGCTCGTGCTTGTCAATGCAATCCACCTTCAATCCATGAAATTCTAAAAGCATTCCCATCCATTCAGAGTCACGTTTTGCCAGATAGTCGTTTACGGTAACAATATGTACTCCTTTGCCTGGCAAAGCGTTAAGATAAACGGGAAGGGTAGCTACGAGGGTTTTTCCTTCCCCTGTTGCCATTTCCGAAATTTTACCCTGGTGTAGCACAATTCCTCCTATCAATTGTACATCGTAGTGTACCATATCCCAGGTTATCAGGTTTCCACCTGCCATCCATGAGTTTTTATAATAGGCTTGGTGTCCGATAATATTTACGTTGTCGCGCACTGCAGCTAAGTCGCGGTCGCGGTCAGTAGCAGAAACAACCACTTCTTCATTTTCTTTAAATCTGCGTGCCGTTTCTTTCATTACAGAAAATGCTTCAGGTAAAATTTCGTTCAAAATCTCCTGTGTTTTTCTGTAATTTTCTTTTTCCAGTATGTCTATCTTCTGATAAATCTTTTCTTTATCATCAATATCCATATCGTATTCGTTTTCAATACGGTTTCTCAACTCGGCAATTTGTCTTTCTTCTTCGGAAACGAATTGTTGGATTCTTTCACGAAATTCGACAGTTTTATTTCTCAGTTCATCGTTTGTAAGGGGAGCAATAATTTGATAGGCGGCATGGATTTTATCAGTAAGTGGCATGATTTCTTTTACATCACGATCCGACTTGGTTCCCAGAAATTTTTTTAAGAAACTCAGCATAATTATAGGTTTAATAGTGCAGAAAGCTGCAAATTTAGATTAATTTTTTAACCCTTGCATGAAAACCGTGCCAAAAGCGCAAGTTTGGCAAATTGGCAATAAGTTGGATTGATTACACCCAAAGTCAGCTTACGATTTTATCCAATCAGGAAAAGGGAAAAACAAATGCGATACTGAGGTGTACCGCATTTGTATCTTAGTACTCGTCTTCGTGAAAGAAGAAGTCCTCCTTTGAGGGATAATCGGGCCAAATGTCCTCGATGCTTTCATAAATTTCACCTTCATCTTCTATTTCCATTAGATTTTCAATAACCTCCATCGGAGCACCTGAGCGAATGCTGTAATCTATCAGCTCTTCTTTGGTAGCAGGCCATGGAGCATCTTCTAATTTTGAAGCTAATTCAAGTGTCCAGTACATTATGAAGAATTTGGTTAATTTTTTGCAAAAGTATGATTTTTAATAAATTTTCAATATTTTTTTAAAAAAAAGAATTCAGATTCATGTAAACGACCTATGCTTTTGGTATCCAAAGAATTTCGGTTGCATTTTCTATTTGTGAAATTCTACGGGCTAATACAAAAAGATAATCAGAAAGTCGGTTGAGGTATTTAATAACATTATTGTCTATTTTGGTTTTCTCAGCAAGGTGCACCGTAATGCGTTCGGCACGCCTACATACGCAGCGGGCGACATGACAAAATGCATTAGAAGGATGTCCTCCGGGTAAAATAAAATTTTTTAAAACCGGCAGATTCGCATTTATGGAATCTATTTCCTGTTCGAGAAATCGCACATCGTCTTCTGAAAGAAAAGGTAGAATTTTGTCGGGAGGGGCAGTATCGGTTGCCAACAGTGATTCTGCTATAAAAAGATGTTGTTGAATTTTGAAAAGCACATCTTGCAAGTGGGCTTCGTTTATAAGATCCCTCAGCAGCCCTATATAGGAATTCAATTCATCTACAGTACCGTATGCTTCTATCCGGAGGTCGTATTTTTTAACTCTTTTTCCGCCAATCAAAGCGGTTTCGCCTTTATCCCCTGTTTTTGTGTATATCTTCCATTCGTTGTTCATGCATATTATTTTTGTTGTTCCTGGTAAAATTCCATTGTTCTGGGTTTTTCGTTCAATTCATCGGAAGCAATTTGCCCGTCAATCAGCCGGATAATACGATGCGAGTGCCGTGCAATGTCTTCTTCGTGGGTTACAACAATGATGGTATTCCCGGCTTTGTGCACTTCTTCCAGCAAGCCCATTATTTCTATTGAGGTTTTTGAATCGAGGTTACCGGTAGGTTCGTCAGCAAGTATGATGGAGGGTTGGTTTACCAATGCCCTTGCTATAGCAACTCTTTGCCGTTGACCGCCTGAAAGTTCATTAGGTTTGTGGTTGATGCGGTCGTCGAGTTGTACATGCTGCAAAACTTTTCTCGCCCATATCATTCTCTCGTTTTTTCCTATGCCTGCATAAATTTGCGGAAGCATTACATTATCCAGCGCAGTGGAACGGGGAAGCAGATTAAACGTTTGGAAGATAAAACCGATTTCTTTGTTCCGGATTTCGGCAAGGCGGTTGTCGTTGAGCCGGCTCACATCCTGTTCGTTTAGAAAATAATGTCCCGAAGTAGGGGTGTCAAGACATCCGAGAATATTCATCAATGTAGATTTTCCGCTCCCGGAAGGACCCATAAGGGCAACAAATTCATTTTTGTAAATGGTAAGTGAAACTGAACGGAGTGCCCTTACAATTTCGGTTCCCACCCTGTAGTTCTTAACGATATTTTTCAGATTGATAACTTCTTTTTCCATCAAGTTGAGGTTAAGTAAAATCAAACAAAAGTATTAAAAACGAATCAGAATATTCTGTCTTGTTATCCCCTGCTTAAAAAAAACAAAACCCATAAAAAAAACATCGAGCGTAAGAGTAACGGCAGGATGATTACAAATTGCCAACCAGGCTTTTTCCATGTCTTCTGACCAATGAATATCGTCAAAAATAAGGATCGTGTTACTACGGGTTTTAGGTAAAATTGTTTCAAAATACCTTACGGTGGGTTCATAACGGTGGTTTCCGTCAATAAATACAATGTCAACAGCAGGCAATGATTGGAGCACTTCCGGTAGAATATGGTCAAAATGCCCCACGTTAAGTGAAATATTCTGTATTTTCAGTTTTTCAAAATTTTCAAGAGCAATTCCGGCTTTATTTGAGCAACCTTCCATGCAGTACAATCTGCTGTTGGGTGCGGCAAGGGCAAGATACAGAGAACTGATACCAAGTGAAGTTCCCATTTCGAGCAAAATCTCCGGTTCGGTATTTTTAACCAAACGATATATCAGTTCGCCAAATTTAGGGCGTATGGAAGTATTTCTTGTAATTTGTCTTAGCGTTTGATAACTCGTAGTGTATGGCTTATTCTGCGATTTTGCCCCAAAATCATTTACTTCAATTAGGCGGGTACTTTCCATCATTTCATTTCGGATGCTTCCGATTTTTGCATAATCAGGATACTGATATTTATCATCGAAAACTTTTGAAAGCAACTCGAAAACAAAAGGAGAATGAATATGGTATTTTGAAACAGCATGCAGAAAATAATGCATGTATCGTTTTATATAACTGAAGTTTAGCATACAATAAATCAACAAATTGATCCGGGGAAATTACGGTTGGTTAAAGATACAAATAATTATTACACGGTAATGTGTATTTTTGCATCTGAAATCAAAAAAATGAATAAAATCTGTTTTACTAAAGTTTCGAATTATCTGTCGCTGGTAAAATTTGCACATACAATTTTTGCATTGCCCTTTGCATTTATAGGATATTGTATTTCCATTAATCCACAGCATCCCTTTGAATGGAAGTTATTTTTATTATTACTTGGTTGTATGTTTTTTGCACGTAATGCAGCAATGGCATTCAACAGGTTTATTGACAGGGAATATGATAAATCGAATGCAAGAACAGCATTTCGCGAAATACCATCACAAATAATCAAACCTTTCTCGGCTCTTAATTTTGTTATTATCAACAGTATCATTTTTGTTATTTTTACTGGATTTATCAATTCACTATGTTTGATTCTTTCTCCGGTTGCCCTTCTGGTAATTTTAGGATATAGTTATACCAAGCGGTTTACCAGTCTGTCGCATCTTTTGCTGGGATTAGGATTATCTTTAGCTCCTATCGGAGCTTATTTAGCTGTTACTTCCCGTTTTGATGTTCTGCCCTTGATTTTTTCTGCATTGGTATTAACCTGGGTTGCGGGATTCGATATTATTTATTCGCTTCAGGACTATGAATTTGACAAATCAAACGGATTAAAATCTATTCCTGCATTTCTGGGGATAACAGGTGCTTTGCGGATTTCTATTTTTTTACACATTTTGTCAGCAGGGTTAACCCTGTTTGCCGGTTGGTTCGGAAATTTTGGAAACATATATTTTGGAGGTGCATTCCTGTTCATCGGAATGCTTATTTATCAACACCTCTTAGTAAAGCCCAATGATCTGAGCCATTTAAATCTTGCATTTTTTACAACCAACGGTATAGCCAGCTTAGTCTTTGCAGCATTTACCATCACCGATATTTTTCTGAAATAATCTAAAAATGTAGTTTATGGTAGTCGAAATGTTGGCTATCGCGAAATTGATTTATTTTATGGGAAAGATGGATAAAAATTTCCAGGTCATTTTGACGTAGAAAAGCAATAGCTTCCGGATCCCGATTGCATGCATTGGCAAAAACTACCAGAAAATCAAAATTATGTTGTCTTAGCCATAACAAGGCTTTAACATCATTATCAATGGCGTTGTCGAGTGCAGCAAGTTGCGGATACCCATTCACCATCAACCATTGGAAGGCTTCCCGGCTCCCCCTTATGCAGGAAGACAAAGCAGCAAGCTCAGGATAGCCATTGTTTAACAACCATTTATATAAAGCATCGTTATTATCAAAAGTCTCACCAAAAGCTAATAAAACCTTAACTGGATAATTTTCCATGAAAAATTATGTTATGAACTAACAAAAATAAAAAGCAATCCGGTACAATTATATCCAACCTCTAAGTTTATAATAGGCTATGCCGAAAATTTCACGGGTTATGATAAGTTCAAACTTCAGGTGATTCCAAAATTGGTAACGCAACTGCAGATTTTTTCCTATTGAAGGAATCAGTATTTTTTCCCCACCCAGTTTCGTATCATTAAATGTAATATCGGCTTCAATTCCTTTATCAAATGCCGGGAAGCCGTTTATGTTGCTAAATCCAGCTTTTTCAAAAGTTTTTATTGCCCTGATCATATGTTCGGGAGTAGTTACGATTGTAATCGGGTTTTTTACGATTTTCCCTTGTAAATAGCCTGCAATTTCAATAGCCTGCGAACGGGTATTTGTACCTTTTACCTCACATACAATACGCTCAGTGAATACTCCCCGGATTATCATTTCCCTTTTCATCAAACGAATTGCGCTGGTACTATCTTTCATATCGCCTGGCAATGCAATAATTACCTTTGATTCCGGAAATTTTTCAGCCAGGCATGCTGCATGGTAGGTTCTGATTAATCCATCCTGGCTGGGCATTCCGCCACCACCGAGTACCACAATAAAATCAGGGGGCTGTGTAATTGTAGAGTGATAGGTCCCAAAATAAAAAAATACCCAAAAAGGAAGTGTAGTAAAGGCCAAAATGATAAGAATCAAAAAATATCCACCAGACAAATATAGCAACCATTTAAAAAATATTTTAAATAATTTCAAATATTTACGTTTGCTTTTTCCCATATCAAAGCAATAATTATTTCTTGCCTGTTTTTAATGAATTTAGTGAGTGTTTGTAGGTTTTGTGTAAATAATTTAATAATGATAATACATTACTGAAATAATTTCACAAATAAATATTTAATAAATTCCTATATTTTTGCTTCGTCAAATAATTTTCCCCAACATTTAAAGTTTCTTTTTTGCCAATCTCCTTTGTGGTAAAGATAGCTGGCAATCAATGGTAAAACAGAAGTAGCTTCAGCATACACCATTTGTTCGTACACAGTATCCACTTTGCCCCAGGAAGAAGCCTCTTTAAGGGTTGAACTGGAACAGGCACCATCACGGACATCTGCAACGGTAATTTGAACGGCATACTTGTGCATCGGAACTTCTTTCCCTAAAATCTCTGCACAAATTACAGTATCCTGAGTAAAGTTTTTAGGCACCCCCCCTCCTATCATAAATAATCCGGTAATGGGTGCTGCCATTTTTATCTTTGTGAGCTCCAGAAAATCTTTAACAGAGTCAATGGAAACATGTTTGCCAGGGTTTTCCCATTGGTGTTTTACCAAGCCAAAACCGGCACTGCTATCGGTAAAAGCCGGACAAAAAATCGGCACATCATTTTCGAATGCTACTTGTACAAGGGAGTCTTTTTTTACCGAATGTTTGGTAAGGTATCTTCCCATTTCGCGGATAAATTCCCTGGAAGAATAAGGTCGCTTTTCTAAGGAATCTGCAATGGTTTTTACAGCAGAATCGCAGTTTTGTAATTCTTTTTCATCAATATAGGTATCGTAAATGCGGTCAATATACAGCGCACGGAGCTGCTTGTCATCGGCATAGGGGCTTCCTTTGTAATGTTTGTAACCTAATGCCTCAAAAAAGTCCATGTCCACTATGGAGGCACCTGTAGCCACTATTACATCTATCATTTTATTTTTAACCATGTCAACATACACTTGCATGCAGCCACCCGCACTGGTACTCCCTGCGAGTGTAAGTATTATAGTACAATCATTTTCATTGATCATACGATCGTAAATATCAGCAGCAGAAGCCGTGTCCCGCGATGTAAACGACATTTCGCGCATGGCATTAATTAAAGATGTAGTATCAATAGATTTAATGTCAATATGCTGTACAATGTTTTTCAGTAGGTCGCTTTTTTTCATTTTAGAATAAAAATTTTATTCAATATGGTTAATAAATTTAAAAGTAAGCATCTGGTGAGTAAGTTTTGCAGCCAAAAATTCTGGAGCCTTGTTATATTTTACTGGACATAATTCCACGATATCAAAGCCGACAACATTGGCTTTTGCAAAAACAGATTTCAATATATCAAGTATTGTGTACCACCCAAGACCACCGGGTTCAGGTGTTCCTGTAGCCGGCATGACAGAAGGATCAAATACATCAAGATCAAAAGTGATGTACACGTTTGGGGTAAGTTTATTAAGCATTTCATACATAAATGCCGATTTATTGTCAATAATTCTATCGGCATAAAAAACGCGATCCGATTCAATTTTTTCACGTTCTTCTACGCTCATACTTCTAATACCTATCTGCATAACAGGTAACCCCATTTCTTTCACCCTCGCCATTACGCAAGCATGGTTGTACTGGCTTCCATCGTATTCATCACGCATATCTGCATGTGCATCAAATTGCACTATAGTAAGTTCATCATATTTTTCTGCATGGGCTTTTATCGTACCAATACTTACCGAATGTTCTCCTCCGATAACAACAGTAAATTTATTTTTTTTAAGATACTGTTTTGTTTGTTCATATACTTTCTGAACCATTTTTTCAGGACGTCTTTCTGCCTTAACAAAAGGAGCTGTAAAAATACCTTTTGTATGCACTTCGCTATCGGTTTCAATATCATAAATTTCCATATTTTCCGATGCTTCAATTAAAGCAGCAGGACCCTTATCCGCTCCTTTTATCCAAGTACTGGTTCCATCATAAGGTACGGGTAATATCACTATTTTGGAAGAATCCTGTTTGGAAAATTCTTCCGGAAGTCCACCATAATTCATCACAATAATTTTAAATTATCATCTGTATTTTTGAAGGTATAAAAATACTACAATTTTCATTTATACAAAACTAATATCCGAGCACTTTCAGCATAGATTTGTGACTCTGTTCTTTAGCAAATAATTTAGTAGTATATTCACCTTCTTCATCCAAATCAATAATAATGTGTTTGGGTGCAGGAATCAGGCAATGTTGAATGCCACCATAACCACCTATGGATTCCTGGTAGGCTCCCGTATGAAATAATCCCAAATATAAAGGTTCTTCAGCACGTAATTTGGGTAAAAATATGGCATTGGAATGGGCTTCCGCATTGTAATAATCTTCACTGTCGCAGGTAAGTCCCCCAAGAAATACCCTTTCATACTCATTGTCCCAATGATTGATTGCTAACAAAATAAATTTTTGATTTACCGCCCACGTATCCGGCAAAGTGGTCATAAATGAACTGTCAATCATATTCCAGAGCTCACGGTCGTTCTGTTGTTTTTGGTCAATGATAGAATACAGTGTTGCACCGCTTTCTCCAACGGTATAGGAACCGAATTCAGTAAAAATATCGGGTTCGGGTGTTTTATTTCTTTCGCAAACACTTTTTACCTGTGCAATGATTTCTTCAGCCATATATTCATAATCAAAGTCGAAGCTTAAAGAATTTTTAATAGGGAAGCCTCCGCCTATGTTTAAAGAATCCAGCTCAGGGCACACTTGTTTTAACTCACAATATAAATTTACGCAGCGCGACAGCTCATTCCAAAAGTAAGCAGAATCTTTTATCCCGGTATTAATAAAGAAATGTAACATCTTTAACTGATAACGGGAGTTAGGTTTAATCTTCTCAAGATAATATGGAATAATGTCAGTATATCGAAAGCCTAATCTCGAAGTATAAAATTCAAACTTAGGTTCTTCTTCCGCAGCAATCCGAATACCTATTTTACAATCTTCAGTAAGTAATTCTGAATATTTGTCTAATTCGAATTTATTATCCAGGATAGGTATGGTATTTATAAAACCATTATTGATTAAGTTACAAATATTTTCAATATATTGCGGACGTTTAAACCCATTACAAATGATAAAATTATCCTTTTTAAAAAGTTCGGTTTCATGTAATTGTTCTATAATAGGTATATCAAAAGCAGATGAAGTTTCAATATGCACCTCATTTTTGAGTACTTCTTCAAGTATAAATGAAAAGTGGGAACTCTTTGTGCAATAACAATAGTGATAATTTGCATTATAGTCGGCTTTTGCCATTGCCACATTGAACATCTTTTTAGCCTTCTGAATCTGGTGCGAAATTTTGGGCAAATAGGATATTTTTAAGGGAGTTCCGTATTGTTTGATAACATCCATCAAAGGAATATCATTAAAATATAATTCATTATCAACAACATGAAACTCGTTCTGTGGAAAGTCAAATGTTTGTTCAATCAAATCGATATACTTGTTTTTCATCGTGTAAATGATTTAAATTACAAAAGGACAGCAAAAGTACTTTATTTCACCGAATATATCAAAAAGTATATAATCCAAAACACTTAGATTGGCAAAAAAAAATGAAAGTAAATAACCCGGATTGGCAAAATTTTAAAATTAAAAGTTAAATGAACTTCAAAAAAACTTCAATTTCAAAAAATATCATTGATAATGAATAAAAAAACCTGTTTCGACTTAATTCAGTAAAACAAGCTGATAAAAGGAATTAAACTTATACGATTGCTAAGAACAGCCTCCGGATGCACCTTTCTTTTTCGTTTTTTTCATCAATGCCGGCTTGGCTACTGAAGTAGGTACAACCTTAGCAGAAGGCATCTGAACAGCAGAACTTCCGCCAACCACCATAGAAGCACCTTTACGCAAATCATATTTAACAAACTCATCGTCAGGGCTTGTGGCAGGAGGTACAGATGGATTTAAAATGGTTTCTACCCAATAGTTTAAGCCTCCCTGTAAAACATAATTATTAACATAGCCTAATTGTCGTGTAATCATCCAGGCTTCATCCGCCTGCAAAGTGCCGTTGCTGTAAAAAACATTCATTTTGGCGCCTTGGTTAAATATATCTTCAAATTCAGAAGATAGCAAACTACTCAGCGGAATATTAATTGCTCCCGGAAGACTGTATTTATCAAATTCCTTTTTGCTGCGAACATCTATTAGCTGCAACGAAGGATCTTTATTAACAATCATTTCTGCAACAGCATCTGTTGTAATAAATTGGTTACCTGCCTGTATTTCTTCCAACAACTTATCGGCTGAAAACTTATTTGGCTGCGTGGTATTTTTAGGTATAGCAGCAATAATAAGAGCCAGAGAAACAATAACAACAGATAATATTACACGTGGTTTGAAATATTTTTCCATAACGTATTTTTTAAAATTATTTTAATACTCTTCTCTCGGAAATTTCTTTTCAGCCCATTCTCCGGCCCAAAACATAACTACCGCTGCAATAATTACAAGCAATGCCATCAACCCGTCGGAAAGACCAAAAAAGTCGGAAATTTTTGGTGACCCTAAAAACTTAGCCATATACAAACCCTCTTCTAAGGGATAGGCTTCTGCGAAAATGAATATTCCTAAAAACAAGCCAATTACGAATACCATACCATCTATTTTTCCGATGGCAGCGCCACAAATTCCTGTCCCAGGGCAAAAACCTCCGATGATAAATCCTATACCCATGATTATTCCACCAACAATGGTTGAGTATAAATAGGTTTCGTTAACAAATACCAAACTAAGATCCAGCCATCCGAAAAGGCTGAAAAATAGCATTCCCAACATTGCAGTGATAGCTCCGGTAAAAAACACTTTCAGCACTACAGTGTCGTATCCATAAAAAACACCTGCCAGCTTACGGCTGGAAGAAAAGCCTGCCTGTTCCAAAACAAAGCCAAATCCCAAGCCAATGAAAAAAGCAAGAAACAGGTTCGTATTTTCTGATATTATTTCATTTACAATTAAAGGTCCCATAATCAAAACAATGTTAAATTTAACTAAATCCAATTTTTACGAAAGAAATAAGCAAAGGCAAAGGCTGTTCCAAAAATGCAAATCATTGAAAGAAAACCACCTAATGAAAGTACAGCCATTCCGCTAAGTGCCGAACCGCTGGTACAACCTCTCCCGAACTGGGCACCGTATCCAAAAAGTATTCCGCCTATTAATGCAAGGACTAAACGTTTGCGGGAAGTAATTTTGGGCGAATGTTCCACTTTTAGTTTAAGTCTATGCGCAACTACACCTGAAAGAAATCCGCCAACTATAACGCCGAGCATTTCGTAAACCAACCAGGAATTCAATGGATTTCCCGGATGAGATGCAGTATATTCTTTATAAAACTTTGCAGAAGAAGCATGTACAGGAGCTACCGTTTGTACTCCTGCTACAATTGTACTTTTCAAGGCTCCGCTTGCTCCCAAACCTCTTCCTGCAATAAAATTTGCAGCCAGCAAAACCAATCCAAGTAGTACTCCTGCAAGATAAGGATTCATATATTTTGTTTTCTTTTCCATATTTTTTTATTTAAATATTATATTTAAAATACTACTACTCTATATATTAATATAACCACCTGCTTTCCTGACCTGCATAAACAATGATGAAACGAAGCATCAGGCTTCCAAATAAAATCAAAGCCGGGGCAAGGTAAGTCAGAACTTTGAATTTACGAAATTCCAGAATTTCAAGGACAGCCGGGAAAATCATTCCCAACACAACCACAAATAACCAGAACGGAGCAGTCCAAGAACCGCCAAGAAAAAGACGAGCTGCATCTATTTGTACCTGTGTGCTCGACAGAAAGCCCATAAACATGTGAATTATCAAAAATAGCTCGACACCAATAAGCATAAGGTCAATTTTTGCCAAACTAACTTTTTCTAAATATGATTTGCTCATTATTATTATCGCCGCTGCTCCAGCCGAAAGACCAGAGGTAAGAAATAAAGGCCCTAAAATAGAGGTATTCCAAAGTGGTCGAGCGTTGAAAGCAGACAAAAGTATTCCGGTGTAAACGCCCAGAATAATAGAAGAAATCAACATTATCCAGGAGACGGTAAGAATATATTTCCTGAACAAATCTTCTAATTTCTGCAGCCACAGATATTTCCATTTCCATGAAGGAAAAATTTCCTTAATATTTAATGCACACCAGATAAAAGACAAAGGCGTTACCAGCATTAGCGTCCAAGCTCCCCACGACATTGGTGATTGCAAACGAATAGTGGTATACAACTGCCAGAAATATAATTTATGTTTTAAATCCCAAAACAATGCTATAAGTCCAATAATGAGGATTATTGGAGTTAAAAATGGAGCTATTTTTGTAGTAACATGGTAGTTTTTTTCTTTGCCTAAGATGGTATAAAGCGCAGCAAAAAAAAGAATCCCAGCAGCAAGTCCCCCTAAAAATAAGTAAAGAGGTATCTGCCAATGCCATATATTTAACTGAGGGTCAATATAAGGGTTCATACGACCGCTGACAATGAGTTCTTCTTTCATAATACCTTCATTTTAAATTAAAAAATAAAGTTGAGGGTCTGTTCCAGCTTCCGGAAGCAGTGTTTTCCATTTATGGTTTTTCAACATCTGCGAAACCGGGCTGTTCTGATCATCCAAATCTCCAAAATACAAACATTTGGTAGGACAAACAGAAACGCAGGCGGGATCCATTCCATTCTTCACCCTGTTTTCAAGGCAAAATGTACATTTGCCAACGTAACCATCAGGATGAGTATATCTTGCATCATAAGGGCAGGAAGCGATACAGGCTCCGCAACCAATGCAACGGTGGTGAGTTACCAAAACAGTGCCACCTTCTTCGTAATGACTGGCGCCTGTAGGACAACACCTTACACAAGGTGCATTGGCACAATGGTTACATCTTTCGGAACGGATTTCGGTTTCCAACTTCGGGTAGACTCCGTCAGTAATTTCCACAACCCAATCGCAGCAATACCCAATCGGAACATTATTTTCTGTTTGACAGGCTACTACACAATCGCTGCATCCTACGCATTTTTTTGTATTTACTGCCATTGCGTATCTCATACATTCACCTCCTTATTTAATTTAAAGGTTACAAAATTCCCACGCATTCCGGTTCCACCCATCACGGGGTCGGTCATCACATTGGTAATCAATTCAGAATCGCTTATACCACGTCCGTAAGCACGGCTTAATTTTTTATTAGAATGTCCAAATCCATGTACCATGTACACACTATCCCAACGAATTCGCTCGGTAATACGTACTTTTATCGAGAAAGAAGAAACCACTCCATCCTGATTTTGCAAATATACATACTGGTCTTTTTTCAGACTCCATTCTTTTGCCGTTTTAGGATTTACCCAAAGAACATTTTCATCCATCAGATCAGCAAGGTACGGATTATTAGCAGTACGGCTGAAAGTATGCATGGGTGCACGGCCAAAATTTAAACGATAAAATCCCTGTGGTGGTTCAGGATGAAAAGTATAAACCGGAAGTGGATCAAAGCCGGTAGATGCAAGCAAAGTGGAATACAATTCTATTTTGCCAGAAGGCGTATCAAAAATCATTTCAGCGCCTTCGGTCAGGTACAGATTTTCTTCCTGACGAGGGAAAACCTTCACCCCGATTTTTTTCATTTCTTCAAGTGAGGTACCCAACCGTTTAAGTTTCCAATCTATCTCTTCTTCAATAGTTTCAAAAGGGAAATAGGCTTCGAGATTTAATTTTTTTGCCAGTTGGCGTGCCATCCAGGCAGCTGGTTTAGTGCTGTAAAGTGGCTCGGTAGCTGGCATGCGCAATGCGATTGCTGGAATACGCTGTTCCGCAGCCCGGATATCATCATAACGTTCAATATAAGTACATTCCGGAAGTACAATGTCTGCCAAACCACAAATTTCCATCGGCATGGTATCAATAGTTACCAGCAAATCGAGGTTCTGAATTGCTTTCAGTGTTTTCGCCTTATCGGGAAGGGTGTTGATCAGATTTGTACCTATTACAAACCATCCTTTTATCAATTTATCCTTTCCTTTTTCCGGGATGGAAGCTTCCACCAATGCATTGGTAACACCGGCGTTTGCCAAAGGATAACGTCCGGCATTGGCATCTTCCCAACTCCAGGCGGGCTTTGGAAATTCTGGCAAAGAGATTTCAGGAACCTGCACATAATCAGGAAAGAAAAATCCACCCCTGCGACCCCAGGAACCCAACAGGGCATTTAAAATAGCAATACACCTAATACGTTGTACATCATCTCCATACCAGGTTGCGTAGCGACCAGGATGTACCAAAACAGCCGGAGAAGCATTGTACATTTCTTTTGCCGTTTTGCGAATTACATCGGGAACAATGGTGGTAATGCCATACGCCCATTCCGGTGTAAAAGGTTCAATATACTTTGCAAGTTCATCGAAACCATTAGTATATTTCTCCACATAGGCTTTGTCGTACCAGCTTTCCTTTATCAAAACATGAATCCAGGAAAGAAGAAGGGCAATGTCAGTAGCGGGTTTAATTGGCAGCCAGAATTTGGATTTACCTGCGGCTGTGGAAAAACGTGGATCAACGGTAATCACTGTGCAACCTTTATCTATGGCATCCGACATTTCCTGTACCTGCCCATTGTGCATGTTTTCACCGAGGTGAGAACCAATAAGCACCAGACATTTTGAATTGCGGATGTCGAGAGGTTCCGGAGAATGCAATTCTGTACCGAAAGTAGCAAGGAAAGCTGTTTCCCTCGGTCCTTTGCATTGGGCATAAGAAGGAACGGCAATATTTGTTGTACCAAAGGCATTTAACAAGGTTGTAAAATACCTGCCGCCGGAACCATGTTTAAATAAAGCTATGCTCTCCGGTCCATGCTTAGTAGCTATCTCTTTCATTTTCTTTGCGATGTACTCAAAGGCTTCGTCCCAGGTTGCTTCCCGAAACAACTGTTTTCCCCGTTCGGAAGTTCGGATGAGAGGAGTTTTCAGCCTGTCGCTATCGTAATACATTCCAACGCCACCGGTTCCTCGTGGACAAAGTCGGCCATTACAATGTGGATCATCCTCATTTCCTGTAACTTTCCAAATATTTCCCTCATCATTTTTATAAACCCAGCCAGCACATTGCCAGAAACAGACTTCGCAATAAGTCGGGGTACGCGATGCTGTATTTTTGGAAGAGAGCAATCCTCCTGCAATTCCCTGTAAAACTGATGATCCCTTTACCCATTGCAAGCCTCCACCAGCAAGGGCAAGTCCACCTATGCCCATGGCAGATATTTTAATAAATTGTCTCCTGGTCTTCATATATTTTTGAATAATAATATATATACTTATTTATATATATTTAAGTAACTTCAAAACAAAGGTATAACAATAACTTTTGCTTACCAAATATATATAATATTTGTAAATATGAGACTGTTGCAAAAGTTGCGTTTTATTTATTTTCCGACTATGCCCAAAATTACAACCTACTATTAATCAGTTGTCAGACTGAGTATCGTCGAAGCCTGAAAAGGCTTCTGCAACGGTATCAATATGTTGGAAATAAATATTTTATCTTAAATAGATATTTATTAAAAAATGATTATCAAGTGTATAATATTTCTATTTAGAAAAAATATAAATTTTACTGTTTAGAAATATTTTTACTGTTTTCCCTGAAGGTCTCTAACCACTCGCCGGCATAAAGAACTGTTTTCGCAAGAGAACGAAATGGATGCCTGAAAAAAGTGTTGGGTGCTGCAAGTTGCTGTATCATAGCAGGAAGACTGTTGAATGCAAGAGAAACAGACAAATAGATATTTTTTAATCCTCTTTTAAATAAAAAGGCTTTGATCAGAGGATTTTTTAATTCGATGCTGATGGAAGAAAAGCCTATGACCACCAAAATAGCCCTTATATCCATTTCAATGCCGACCATCACTCCCTGCCAATGGATTATTCCTTCTTTAAATGCTGTTTCTCTCCAAAATATTCCTGACAGCAACGTCAGTATTAATAACTGAATCCAAAATATACGTTTTTTTAATCTTTTTATTACTGATTTATAATAAAATATACAAAAAGCCAAATAAAGGACAATAAAAGTCATGCCTATCCACAGTTTAGTATATTCCAACAAAATCAGTCCTATAGGTATCGAAAGTAGGTTCAAAATAAACAGGAACAAACTAAAAGTTTGTTCAGAATTTAAAAGAAATATATCCCTGTTATCCGCATTTTTTATTAAGATATTTTGAGGTTCATTTTTAAATTTCCGGGCTTTGTTTCCAATCAACCAACCAGTAATTGAAGCTAAAACACCCAAAATAACATAAATACTTATCAGTGCGTTTACAACCGCCCATGGATCTCCGTGTTGAATTCCCAATTGTTTACAGGCAAAATAGAAAATATTCAGGTAAATTTTCAGCACATTGAATCCATAAAGTACCAGAAGGCTGAAAATTTTATGCATCAAGGCACTTAAAACCGCCAAAACGCCTCCGACTATCATTGCTGCAAGATTTTTTCCGGCAATAATTGTGGTAAATTCGAGTAACAGGGCTTCGAGCATGATCCCTATCATGGGACCCAATATTACCGAGCTGGGCGAAATGGATTTCATCAGTGCACATACCAAACCAGCCCTCCAAAACAATCCTTTTTCTTTCCATATTCTTGAAAATGCAACCAATACCATCACTCCGAAAGCAGCAAGTATGGAGCCGGCAAATGGAATCCGTAAATTATGCAAAAAACTACCTACGATTATTTCCACCGAAGCCCACAAACCACCGATTACGGAGGCTTTCAGCCAAATATCGGGAAGTGAATGATGGGGTTTTTCTTCTTTTATCATACCTTTTCCATGTTCAGCAAATAAGGTCATCAAAGGTATTGATGTTCCAGAAAATTTTTCTCCTGTAAAAAGAAATATCCTCACTGATACATACTTTTTTTACCTGCAAGGCATTAAGCAGTTTATTCATCGCATATTCTTCCTGCCGGAGAAATTTTTCAAAAACCGGGAGGGTGGTTTTATGGTAAACAGCACAAAGAGGCTCTATTTTATTATCAACTGATTCTGCTACAATTGTATTTTCACCTTCGGCAAAGCTAAGAAGATATCGTACCAATTCAGCCGACACTCCTGGCATGTCGCATGGCAAAACCACGTTCCTTTCGCAGGAAGAATGTTTCAGGCAGGAATAAATGCCGCCCATAGGACCTGTATCGGGAAAAATGTCTTCAATCACCAGGAAACCAAACTGGGAATAAATGTCATCGTTGGCACTAATCAGGATATCAGAGCATTCTTCTGTTAGTGCTTCGATGGCATATTCAATCAAATATTTGTTTTTGTATTTAACAAATGCCTTATCGTTACCCATTCGGCTGCTTTTACCGCCGGCAAGAATGATTCCGGTTACATTTCCGGACATTTTATTCTAAAATAGCCTTTACACCCGGAAGAACTTTTCCTTCAATGTATTCGAGCATCGCTCCACCACCAGTAGATACATAACTAATTTTATCGTAAAGTTTAAAACGATTAATTGCAGATACTGAATCACCACCACCTACCAGCGAATAGGCTCCGTTTGTGGTAACTTTGGCAATCGCCTGCGCAATCGCTTTGGTTCCTTTTTCAAAGTTGCACAATTCAAATACGCCCATAGGACCATTCCAAAGAATGGTTTTGGAATCCATGATGGTTTTTTCAAATAATTTTATGCTTTCCGGGCCAATATCCAATCCCATCCAGCCATCAGGCACCTCGTGTGAAGAGCAAATCTGGCGTTCGGCATCATTGGCAAAAGCATTGGCAACCACATTGTCAACAGGAAGTAGAATATTAACATTCATTACCTTAGCCCCTTCCAGGATATTTTTTGCCAATTCCACAAAGTCGTTTTCTACCAGCGAGCCACCTACTTTTCCGCCCATGGCTTTAATAAAAGTATAAGTCATTCCTCCACCTATAATAAGATTATCAACCTTGTCCATCAGGTGGTTGATGATTTCTATTTTGGAGGAAACCTTAGCTCCGCCCAGAATGGTAGTAAACGGACGTTCGGAATAATCAAGCACTTTTTGCAGCGCTTTCACTTCGCTTTCCATCAGGTACCCGAACATTTTATCGTTAGGAAAATATTCAGCAATCAGGGTTGTGGAAGCATGGGCGCGGTGAGCCGTTCCGAAAGCATCATTTACATAGCAATCGCCAAGTGCAGCCAGTTTTTTTGTGAAATTTTTCTGGGATTCCTTCATTGCTGCTTTTGCAGCTTTCTTTTCTTCTTCGGTAATCGTTTCGGGCAAACGTGGTTTTCCTTCTTCTTCAGCATAATAACGAAGATTTTCAAGCAGTAGTACTTCACCAGGCTGCAATCCGGCGGAAAGTTCAACGGCGGACTGTCCGATGCAATCGTTAGCAAATTTCACCGCTATTTCCAACTTTTCACTAAGGTATGTCAACACATGTTTCAGCGAAAGTTTATTTTCAGTTCCGGTTTTAGGTCTGCCAAGGTGCGACATAAGAATAACAGCTCCCCCGGAAGCCAATATTTTTTTAATAGTGGGTAAAGCCGTATCTATACGGGTGGTATCGGTAATTTTCTGGCTATCGTCTAATGGCACGTTAAAATCAACACGAACTAATACCTTTTTAGTCGTAAAATTATAATTGTCAATTGTTTTCATAAAATATTATTTTTAGGTTATTTAAAAACAAATTTAGTAAAATGGCTAATTCTGATTTCTATGTTTTGTATTTTTGCTGTAATATCTTTTATACAATGAATACTAATCTGTATACTTCAAGCATTTTTTACTACAATACGGTAACAATTTCTACTGTTTTACAAAAATAAGCATTTGTGTTTATTTTTTTATAGATTATTGATGCTTTATTACCTCCTTGTAAATTTGGAGTGTTTTTTTTGCCATTTCGCTTGTGGAAAAATCCTGTAAAAGCAAAAATGCATTTTCAATCAGATTTTCCTTTAATTGTGGCTCGTTGAGTAACGTTAAAACAGCGCTGGCAAGTTTTTCAGGAGCTTTTACGGGTGCCAGCAATCCGGTAACTCTATCGCGGACAATTTCGGGAATTCCTCCGGCTGCCGTTGCTACCACCGGAACCCGGCAGGCAAATGCATCCAGCAAAGTGGTTCCCAATCCCTCTGTTTCCGATGTAATTAAAAATACATCCAATTCGGGCAGTATTTCGGGAATATTGGATAAAAATCCGGTAAGTATGATGCGGTTTTCCAAACCTTTTTTACAAATATAATTACGAATATTTTCCTTTTCCGGTCCGTCGCCGATGATAAAAAACCGGAAATCAGGATTAATTTGCGAAAGGAGCTCTGCCGTATCCACAAAAGTGTAATAGTCCTTATGTGGGGCAATTGCTGAGACATTACCGATGAGCAAATTTTTTTCAGTAAGTTGGTATTGTTTCCGTAAAATACCATGGCTATTGGCTTTGGCAAAACGTTGCAGGTCAATGCCTGAATAAATGGTTACCAACTTTTTTTTGTTCCGGATGTCCTTTCCAGTGATTTCCCTGATCTTGTCCGACACGCAAAGTATTCTCTTTACTCCAGGATGGTTATATTTAACCTGTGAAAAAACATTTTTCCCGATGGGAAAATCCACCCTGCGGTGAACCACCAACGGAGCCTTGTTCAAAAAAAAGAAAGCCGAAATGACAGCTGCAGTATGGGCATGGCTGTCGTGGGTATGCAGAATAGCTCCGGCATATTTCCGGCAGAGGCAGGTAAGCCGGTAAGCAAGCCAGAGCTTGAAAAAGATGCGGCAGCGAAAAGTCGAAACCGTAATCCCTTTTTCCCGGCAGAATTTTTCCAGCGGAGAATTCAGCGGACAAACCACTACCTGTGGAATACCTAAAACGGCAAATTCTGTGGCAAGATATGCCACCTGCTGCTCACCGCCACGCCAGGTGTCTGGGGTAGAAACATGGATAATGGTCATAGCCTGCTGCTTTTTGTTCCTTTTTGCAAAGAAAAAAGCTTTACATATTTCAAAAAAACAGCAAAAGACGATACACGGGCAATGAGGTAGCCATAGTAGCCGTCGCGAAAACCTTGTTTTACTATATAAATCTTTATAAACCTTGCCAAAGGCTTAAACAGAATTTTACAAATACTGCTTTTAATGCCTTTCTCGTGCATTGCTTTGGCTGCAACAGTAGAAAATTTCTGTACCTGTTGCAGGTGATCGTCAAAAGTATAATAGGAATAATGCAGTAGGTTACCATTAAGGTGAAAAATAGCAGCATCTTTTCTCATTTCAAACCGGTCGTGCGGATTGATACCTGTCCATTTGCCCTTCCGGCTGTCCCATAGCCTGAGTTTGGTATCGGGATACCAGCCACAGTGATATATCCATTTGCCACAATAATTAGTCAGCCGGTACATGGTATAGCCATCGGCTTTCCAGTTGCTTTTTATGTTTTTGATGGATTGTATCAGTTCAGGGCTAAGGGCTTCATCAGCATCCAGCGAAAGAATGTGTGGATATTTAGCCTGTGTATTGGCAAAATTCTTTTGTTCGATATATCCTAAAAAATCTTGTTCCACAAAGCGAATCGCTTTTGCAATACATATTTCCTTTGTTTTATCGGTGGAAAAAGAATCTACTACTACAATGTCGTCGGCTATTTCTTTAACCGAATCAATACATCTGCCGATGTTTTTTTCTTCGTTCAGGGTGATGATGACAACAGAAAGCGGAACCATAAAAAATAAATAATTTCCAAAAATAAGAAGAAATCGGCGAAAAACAATAGATGCTGCTCTTGCTGTATTTAACAAAAAAAACCGCTGTATAGATCAACAGCGGTTTTCCATGGTTTTGGTTGGTTAAATTATTTCAATCCGAAGAAAGAAAGTACATTGGCAGTATTTTTTTCATCCAATTGCAGCACATATCGCTCATCTTCAAAAATATAAAAATCGGTTACCGCTTGCCCGGAAGGTAAAAAACTGTCGTATTTGTAAATTGAAAACCCGTTTCTTACGGCAAGTAATTCCATCCAAACAGTTTTACCTGTGGGCTTGTTGTCCTGCATTTCGGGCATTTTCATGTAAACGTTTCCGTTTTTGCAGTATCCATAAATGTCATCATTGTTGATACTCCTGCGTTCACCATCAGAGGTTACTATGCGGGTGTTGTACATACCCATGTTGAGTTTTGTAGCATACACTATGCCTTTAGAAGTAAGGACATAACTGAATTTGGGTACGCCTGCAAAAGTAGCAAAGCTTACCACAGCGAGAATGGCAAAAAGCATTAATTTTTTCATGGTTTAATCCTCCATTGTTTTTTGGTTTATTTTCATGTTTGGTTGGCTTTATTATGTCATCAATCGTGCCATAAATTATATTTATCTGTTTTACATATACTTAATATATATTTTGCTTATCAACATCCGTATATTTTGCTTATTATGAACAAGTGGTGAACGGAAGTGAACAATCTACCCCAAATAATTTTTATCCACTGGTACATTGCAAACCTTGGAGAATAAAAAAAGCCGCCTGGAAACAGGCGGCTTTTTTAATGAATGACCCCGGGGCAAGCCCCGAGGTATCTTAAAAAAGATCACCAAAAACTAAGCTGTTGAGTATGCAATTGATTGTATTTTTTGCCCTGATTCTCAACATACTTCTTTATAACTTCCGTGTTGCCATATTGACCAACCGTATTCGCATAGTATCCACTTGTCCAGAAACTGCCACCCCACAATGCTTTCTTAACTTCTGGAAATCTGTGAAAAATCTCTCGGGCAGTGATGCTTTTTATGATCCTTATAATCTGTTCTACAGACATCGTCGGTACCCCCTGAACCAAAAAATGAATGTGGTCTTCATCTGTGCCAATCTCAACAAACTCAATTTCAAAACGATCACCAATCTCCAGGCTGATCTCTTTAATCGCCTCACCGATCGGCCCACTTATCACCTTCCGTCTATATTTCACCGGAAAAACCAAATGATACAAAAGAAGTGTTTTGTTATGCCGTTTGTAGATATGTTCATCCATTCAGCAAATTTATGCTTTTCAAGCGTATCGAAAACCTTAGGCTTTCAAACTACCCTCTTTTACCCCGGGGCAAGCCCCGAGGAATTCTTTTGATTAAAGCTAAATAGTTTACTTTTTGCTTTGCAGTGCTTTGTTTTCCTTTACTTTACTTCTCCACATAATGAGATCATAAGCAATTGGCGTAGCGTTAAATACCGAGGAATAAGTTCCGATTACAACTCCCAGCATAAGGGCAAAAGCAAATCCACGGATAACTTCCCCTCCGAAAATGAACATGGCAAGTAATACCATAAAGGTAATACCCGAAGTATTCAGGGTACGGCTAAGGGTATGATTGATGGCATCGTTCATATTCGTATGCAAATCGCGTTTAGGATACATATTGGTATATTCACGGATACGATCGAAAATAATTACTGTATCCATGATAGAGTAACCAATAATCGTAAGGATGGCTGCGATAAAATGTTGGTCAATGTCGAGTGTAAAAGGAAGTATTCCGTAAAAAAGGGAGAATACACTCACAACAATAAATGCATCGTGGAATAATGAAACCACACCTCCAAGTCCCCATTGCCATTTGCGGAAACGGATAGCCACGTATCCGAAAATAATCAACAAAGAGAAGAATACCGCATAGTATGCTTTAACCAGCAAACTGTATGCAATGGTAGGCTCTACTTTTTGCGAGCTGAGTTTACCAAGTACTTTCTTTTCTGAATGCGACATAAAATCCTCGCGGCTGATAGAAGAAGTATAAAAAGGTTTTAACCCTTCAAATAGTTTGGTTTCGACTATGGAGTCAGCCTGTATAGATTGGTTATCTATAAGATAAGATGTAGTAATTTTTACCTGGTCGCTGAGACCGAAAGTTTTTACTTCGGGAGTTGTTCCGAACTTTTTTGTAAGAGCATCACGAACATCATCTGTCCGCACATTTTTATCAAAACGTACCACATAGCTGCGTCCACCGAGAAAATCAATACCGTAACTTAAGCCACGGAAAGAAAGAGATATGACACCGATAACCATTAATGAGAAAGATACGATATAAAATATTTTGCGTAACCCGATAAAGTCAAAATTTACTTTGGTAAGTATATTTTTGGTTATGTTGTTCCATACATCAATTTTGATGTTTTTATCCATCATCCAAACAAAAATGAGTTTTGTGATATAGATAGCACAGAACAATGAACTGAGAGTACCGATGATAAGCGTGGTGGCAAAACCTTGAATAGGTCCGGAACCAAATATGTACAACACAATACCTGTTAACAAAGTAGTAATATTACTGTCAATGATTGCCGTAAGTGCATGTTTGTACCCGTCGTCGATAGCAAGACGTATGCCCTTTCCTGCCCTGATTTCTTCCCTGATACGTTCATAAATAATTACGTTCTTATCAACGTCCATACCGATGGTAAGAACTATACCAGCAATACCGGGAAGAGTAAGTACCGCACCCAGTGAAGCCAGGATACCAAATACAAAAAACATATTGGTAAAAAGTGCGACATTGGCAACCATACCGGCACGGTTATAATAAAATATCATATACAACAGAGTAAGGGCAAATGCCGCAACAAACGACCAAACACCTGCGTTGATGGCTTCTTTACCCAGTGTAGGACCAACTACGGCTTCTTCCACAATTTTAGCAGGAGCCGGTAGTTTACCTGCTTTCAGTATATTTGCAAGGTCCTTTCCTTCTTCTACTGTAAAAGTTCCTGAAATAGAAGAGCGTCCGTTAGGAATTTCATCGTTAACCTTGGGATAGGAATACACGAAGTTATCCAGAACTATCGCAACCTGTTTCCCTATGTTTTCACCAGTGATACGTTTCCATGTACGAGCCCCGTCGTTATTCATGCTCATACTAACTTCTACGCGTCCGTTCTGGTCATAATCCTGGCGGGCATCTGTAATTACGTCTCCGCCTAACGGAGCAATTCCTTCACGGGTAGTAATTTTTAAGGCAACCAGTTCGAGGACTTCAGGACGTTCGGGGTTAGGTTTTACTGTCCATGCCAGTTTCAAATCCCTAGGAAATACATTTTTCACTACTTTAATCAAATGATTGATATGTGCAGTGTCTTTAATTTGGGCATATCCAACAGCAGCACCTTCACCCGGGAAAAACTGACCTTTGTTGTCTTGATAAAAGGCAGGAGTCAGATAGGCAAACAGGGGGTTATCTTTGGCATATTGCGCAAAAGATTTTTTCCCTTTTGCTGTAGCAGATGTATCTGCCTTTCCTGAGTCAATTTTCGATAAAAGAGAAGGTTTTCCCTTAACGGTATCTTTTGCCGTTTGGGGTTGTTTTTTCTTGTCAGAAGGCCGGGTTGTTTTAGAAATTTCTTTCGTAACGTTAGCAGTTTTTGCTGTCGTATCGTTTACTAATGTATCTTTTTTGGCGGTAGAATCGGCAGTGTACGTAAGAGTGCCGTCGCTGTTTACCATTGATTTGAGCTTTTTGTTAGCTTCTTCGAAAAAAGGAGCCAGCTCTGTAAATTTATAGGTTTCCCAGAATTCAAGTTTTGCAGTTCCCTGCATAAGTTTACGTACACGTTGCGGATCTTTTATACCGGGTAATTCTACCAGGATACGACCTGCAGTCTGTAACTTCTGGATATTGGGCTGGGTAACCCCAAAACGGTCAATACGGGTACGCAGGATATTAAAGGTACGGTCAATAGCACCATTAGATTCATCACGTATCACTTTTAATACTTCAACGTTGGTCGAATTATAATTGATCCTGTCTCTGAATTCGGGGGAAGTGAAAATGGCGGCTAACTTAGCGTTGGGGTCAACCTCAGCAAAAGCTTCACCAAAAAGAGTAACAAAGTCTTTTGTACTGTTTTTTTCACGTTCGGAAGCAAGGTTCAGGGCTTTCTGGAATGTAGGATTGGTACTGTTGCCAGACAATGCTCTGATAATGTCAATTACGGAAACTTCGAGTGTAATGTTCATCCCGCCTTTCAGGTCGAGCCCCAGGTTAATTTCTCTTTCTTTACATTCCTGATAGGTGTATTTTCTTACCAGAATATTGTAAATCACCTGACTTTTCATTGAATCCAAATAGTAATTCTCACGGGCAAGAGAAACTGAGTCGAAGAGCAGCATTTCTTTTATTGCATCTCCTTTGGCTAATTTTTTGGCAATTGTCTTGCTGGTTTCACTAATGGCATAATTCCGGGCTTTCTTTTCTACATTAGTAGTAAGAAATGTAAATGAAAGTTGGAAAAGACATACAAGGGCAAAAGAAATTGCAAATACTTTAATCGCACCTTTACTTCGCATTTTTTATTGTTTTTATTAAGTTTATTTTCTTTTCATTTTTGAGTCTGCAAATATAGAATATCCTTTATAAATTAACAATTTATCGGAAAAACTTTTTACTTATCTGCCTTACAATAAGTCATTATCAGCCATTTAAAAAAGGAATACAAAAAACCGCCAAAGAATAATTCCCGGCGGTTGCAGTATTTTTATTTTGCTGGTATTATGGGAAAATTACACCAGGAAAATTTGTAACATTGACTTTTGGAATATTTGCATTATATTTTAGATTGATGGCTTCAATGAAAAAATTGGCTGTACAGGCGGCTCCCCGGGGATTGAAATGGATTCCGTCAAGAGAAAAAAATCCTCCGGTAATGAATTTTGAGGTAAAGGTTACCCCATCAAGCACCATACCATTTGCAATATTCTTTATATAAGCATTCATATCAACATAGGCAAGACCAAACTGCCCGGCAAGGGTAGTCAGAGTTTGGTTATACGCCGTAATAGCAGAAGTAATTTCTGAAATTTCCGTAGCGTCGAGCACGTATTTTATAGGAATAGGTTTTTGGCTGCCCCAGCCGGCACATTTTATAGAATCCTGAGGAAGAGTTAGCAGCAAAAGTTCTCCCGCTTGTATTTGCCGTAACCCCGCGGGTGCAGCCGGATCCTGGATAATAAACCCGTTTTCCCCAAGTTGAAAACTGATGCCTAAAACAGCATAGGCAGCATTTAAAGCATCAACCTTTGCTTGCTCCTTCAGTACTAATCCATTGTAAGGAATGGTAGTAAAAAATGGAAACCCGGTGATGTCAGGGACATTGGCAATAACACCCTTGGCTCCGTTAGCAGTAAGCTGCTGAAGAATATATCCTATATATTGTCCGAAAGCTACGGGATTGGTAATGCTGTCGGCTTCTCCCCCTGCCAAAGCATAGCTAAGCACATCATAGTCGCCTAATCCTAACGAAAAGAAAGTAGGATTTTGCACAATAGCATCGCGCAGTACAGTGGTTGAAGAGGCATCTGTTGCAAAACGGCCAAAATAAGGATTCCGCAATCCATACCCTTCTACCAACAAATGAAATGATTTGGCACCCGGAACGCCCATATTATTAAAAGGACCCTGGCTTTTTATGCTTTCAAAATTCTGTACATTGGGAGTACCTCCGGCGGGTAATGGGCTAAGGGAAGTGGCTTCCAGGCAATCGGTAAAATAACCTAGCACTTTTTTAGAACCAAATCCGAGATCATCAAGCATAAGAGGCTGGTTAAAAGTTCCACTTCCTACTTTTTGTAACTGAGAAGCCAGGATGTTGGGGTAGGAATACTGTTGTGCGGTTTTGTACAATTCTCCATCGGCAAAGCCTGCAGTAAACGAACTGCCAATGGCAACATAGCGGGTAAAATCGGCATCACCTTTCGAGGGAGCAAAATCATCAATTTCGGGTTTGCAGGCTGCAAAAAATGCAAAAAGCAAAATGTATAATAAAGTTTTGTACTTCATAACATCAGATATTTAAGGTTAAAGATTATAATGGATACCTATACCAGGAATGATATTGGTAACCTTGTAAGTTCCTGTGAAATTTCCGGGTTCATACGAACGTTCTTCTTCCAATCCGTTCAACTGCAGGTACGACACATCAATACCCAGGTTTTTCATGGGGCAATAAGTCATTCCCAACGAAAAAGCAATAGTATTCAGGCTGGTGGTTTCAGGATTGAAATAGTCCTTATTAGTAGGAGTTGCGTCATAATACACTCCGGCACGCAATTGTATTTTGTCGCAAAGACGGTATTGCAAACCCAGGCGGGGAATGAAACTGTCGTGGTATTTACGGGGGTTGCTCGAATTTAGCTTTTCACCACTTTCTTTAAATTTAAAACTCAGTGAATCATAAACATTCCACACTACCCAGTTCAATTCAAGGGCTACAAGTAATTTTTCGGTAGCCTGGTACGATACTCCCACGTCGAAGTTTGCAGGCATAGGAAGGTCGGCATCAAATTTATTATCTTCGGGTATCCCTTGTTGATGAATGGCTTCGGGCGTGGTAAAAGTAGCATCTCCGTCGCGAAGTTTCATCGTAATTTTCGAACGATAATCCAAACCTATATTTAGTTTATCGGTAGCTTTGTAAAAAATGCCTGCATTAAAACCATAATTGGCTGTTTTTCCTTTCAACTCAAGCTGGCCTGTTACATCTTGGCTATTATAAGGCAATGCTTTGTGAATGGTAACATCGCCGGTGGCATAAATTAGTCCCAGTCCGATACCCAGTTTTTCGTTTAACTGATACGATACTGTAGGTTGAAAATAGAAGGCTTTGAGTGAAATATCCTGAATAAGATATCTGCCTTCCCAATCTTCATCCCATTTGGCTGTGCTTCCGTAAGGTGTGTATAATCCAAAGCCCACGGTAAATTTTTTGCTTACTTTATGGCTAACATACAAGTACAAAGGAGTGCGAAGCGGATTATCGGTTCTTGCTTCATAATCGGAACCTTTTGCATGAAATGTTACATTCGAAAAAATTCCACTGGCACCCAGCGAAATGCTGCTTTTGTTTTTCAGCAATGCCAAGCCACCCGGGTTGTAGAAAATGTTGCTTGCATCCATAAGCAACGACGTGCCGGTTAATCCCATACCGGTCTGCCTTTGTCCCTGTATCCTAACCTGGTATCCTCCGGCAACAGCCTGAAAACAAGTAAAAGCAACAAGACAAACAGCGATGCAGATTTTTCTCATATTCGCATTTTTTAAGTTAAAAATTAGATATTATTAATTATCGCAAATATAATATAATAGTTTCCATACAAAATCAATTTTTTAAAATGTTTTTTAATGAAAACCGACTTCGTTTAGAAAATTACGGGAGAATAATATCAACTAAAAAATATAATTATTTATATATCAATTATATTATTAAAGATAAGGAACTTCATATGATAAGGCAAAACTGTTAAAAAAAATTTATAAAAAACCATTAACATGTATATAGTTTCTATGTATGGCTACAATCTCCAATCAATGGGTTTTTGGTGCAATTCCGTTAAAATTTCGTTGGTCTTTGAAAAATGCCTGCAACCGAAGAACCCTTTGGCTGCTGCCAGCGGAGAAGGATGTGCTGCCTTTAAAACATAGTGATTTTCAGTATTGATAAGTGCTTGTTTTGCCTGTGCATAAGCACCCCACAACAGAAAAATTATTCCTTTTTTATGTTCGGACAATGCACGGATAGCAGCATCGGTAAACATCTCCCAACCTCTTCCCTGGTGCGAAGCAGGCTGGTTTGCCCTTACCGTTAAAATAGCATTGAGAAGAAAAACTCCTTCTTCCGCCCATTTCAGCAAATTACCGCTTCTGGCAGGCGGAATTCCCAGGTCGCTTTCGAGTTCCTTAAAAATATTGATTAGTGAAGGAGGCTTGGGAACCCCGTGGTTTACCGAAAAACACATTCCATGTGCCTGCCCGATGCCATGATAAGGGTCCTGCCCCAAAATTACCACCTTCACCTTATCAAAAGGAGTATGGTTGAAGGCTGCAAATATTTGCGATCCGGGAGGATACACCGCATAAGTTTTCTTTTCGTTCACCAAAAAATCCTTAAGCATACTGAAATAAGGAGCTTCAAATTCAGGCATTAATACTTTCATCCAGCCTTCTTCAATTTGGGGTGTGCTATTACTCATTTTTTATGCATTGTTTTAAAACAGAAAATAATATATTTGCAACTTTAAAGTTATTAGGTGTAGATACCCATCACTCCGGTAGTATTAATAAAATATCTTTTGGTAAAAGTATGAAAAAAGTAGTTGTAGTATTAAGTTTATTGATTTTTTTGGCAGTAGTGGCTGTTTCGTGTAAAACCCGTGAAAAATGCCCTGCTTACCGCGAATACTCAAAATTTCAAAGCGAAAAAAGGTAAAAATCTTGCTTGCCTGACCTAAAAAACAAAAACACCCGGCATGAAACGAACGGGTAATATATTGGGGTTTCTCTTTTTTTTTGTGCTTTGCCCCCCTGCATTTGCACAATCGGCTATTGCATTCGACAGTATTAGTGATAATGTAATCTTTCGCAAAGAATGGTCTGGTGGGGTTACATTCCATTCCGGAGGCTGGGGAGTTACATTCCACAAGGGGCAGTATCTCGATGTGGAAAGAAAACGTATGTGGGAAGCCGATCTCGTGGGCATGAAAACCGGTAAGGAAGTAAAATCGGTAATTCCTTATTTTTCCGATGCCAGACCCTTTGTGTATGGTAAGTTAAATTATTTATACATTCTACGTGCAGGTTACAGTTTCCATAACCTGCTGAACCGAAAACCTTACTGGGGAGGGGTAGAACTACGGTATTTTTATTCTGCCGGTATATCGGTGGGTATTACCCGTCCGGTATATCTTTATATTTGGTATGTGGATGATACAATAGGCAATTATTTCACAATTAAAGTAAAATCGGAAAAATACAACCCCAACAAGCACGATTTGGGAAACATTTACGGAAGGGGACCTTATGGCGACGGTTTCGACCAACTGGAATTCCATCCTGGTATTTATCTTAAAGCAGGTTTAAACTTCGATTTCGGTACATTTAACCGTTTTGTAAAATGCCTCGAAGTGGGAGGTATCCTCGATTATTACCCACAAGCCATTCAATTAATGGCTTTTAACCCCTCTAAAAACCTGTTTCCTTCCATCTATTTAAGCTTTAGCCTTGGTAAACGAGGCAATTAGGTAACAAGCAAACTTATTCCCCTTACATTTTTATTTTTTATTCTTTTCACTTGGATTTGGGTTTAGCATTCGGGGAAGCATGTTTTTACCTTATTCTGGATAGCGAAAATTTTTCTATCCCGCCGGGAAAAAGAAAATAGAAGTGAGTTGGGTAATATTAGTAACCCATAAGAAATCGCTAAAAATCACAAAGGGGAAAAATCCTTTGTACTCCTTATGCCCTTAGTGGTTTATAAAAAAGGTTCTGATAAGGCTATTATAGGCTCTGGTACATATTTTTATAACCCTTCTCAATCCTTTGCGCATCTGCGTCATCCGTGTTCTATTCCAAAAGATTGTGCGGATTGTGCGGATTGTGCGGATTGATAAGATTGAATACCATTCATAACTTATTGCTCCAAGCTCCGAACTCACAACTGTTTTACCACCTTACACGTACCTATCGTTTCACCATTCCTTACCAAGCGTACCAAGTACATCCCTGGCAAAATGTAACATGCTGAAGAATTATAGAAATGGTTTGCAACCTTACGCTGAACTCAGGTTAGTAATAATACTCAACTATTTTTCATCCCTTTGTATCTTCTCCAGAACTTATACCGGGTAAAAGAGGTATATTTCATCACTTCGCAAAAGCCGGGAAGCCGCATCAGATAATGAAGCAGGCGATAGCTCAGTACCACCACGGCAAAAGTGATTGCCATTTCCAGGATGTTCGAAAACAATCGTGCGGTAAAGCTATTGCCGGGGATAATGTTGATAGAAGATAGCAGTTTCCAGAAATACCAGATCACCATGGCATTGGTAAAACATAAAATCCCGATGATGAAACCATGTGCGGTTTCGATGGCACGTTTGGGGCATTCGTTCATGCACCGCATACAACTTTCGCACCGGTAAGTCCAAAACGGACGCTTATCCACGGTAATAATGGCTTTAACCGGGCAGTTCCGGATGCAAACATTACAATTGTCGCACGAGGTGTTGGCATAAAAGGATTTTGCAAAAATAAAGCGTCCGATAAAAAAGTAGCCTATGCTTACCGGGGCAATAATCATATCCTGGATAATATCGTAGAAAGCATGCATATCCTTTTTATTGCTGAAGATGTTTCCGGCAAATTTTTCGGAGATGCGTTTACACCTTTCGTGTATGGACCGGACAACCTTTTCGCGTAAGCCTGGATGCAGCGAAATCCAATTCGACGGCAGGTCAATAGAGCGTAAACCGACAATTTTATATCCTTTCATCCATAAAACCATCGCGGCAAGCCACAGGGTAATGCCACTAAGTCCGGGAAGGAAATACCTGGATAATTTCATTCCGGCACGGGTGTTTACCAGGAATACGGTGTTGCCGTTGGCTTTCGGGAAACGAAAGATGAAATACATAACCACTGGCGGATAGTTAAATCCATGGGTAGGTCCGCAAAATCCAAGCATCGCATTTTGGGGTGGAGAAGGAATGTTCTTACGGTCAATCTTAGCCAGGTCAAACGCCGATACCGGTATTTGTTTTTCCGTGGCAACTTCGGTCAGCCAGCGTGTAACATTACGGGCATTGCCTGTTCCGGAGAAATAATAAATCAGCATCTGGTTAATCATAACATCTGGTTTTGTTTTACAAAAATCTAAATTTTTTGTGGATTTCTGCTAAACAGAAACAGGATTTTGTAGGAATAACTATGCCATGAATATCATTAAAGGGCAAAATATCCTAACACAAACAAAGTTATATGAACTTTTTACAGTAACAGTACATAGTTTATAATCTAACTATTTTAGTAAAGATATTAACTATTTTAGCAGATAATAATACTATAGTAATAAATAATAAATTTCTTTTTATAAAGAGTCTAACTATTTTAGAAACAAATATGAAATATTTCGATTATAATTTTTCTATTATAGAATATTTAAATCGTCTTATTTATTATTTATATATTATAGTAGCAAATAGTAATCATATTATTTATATCTTTGTGCTATCATTAATCTTAATCGCCATGCAAATATTAATCGGAACCATCATCAGGGAATACTGCGACAATAACAAGATAACTGTAAAAAAACTGGCTGCATTGGTAGGCGTTACCCCTGATGCCCTTTACAAGATGATACGGAGTAATCAGATTTCCATCAATCTGCTTCAGCGTATTTCCGCAGCACTTAATTTCAATTTTTTTTCGTATTATGGTGCAACCACCGAATCCGAATCCAATAAACAGGAATTGGAAGCACTGCGCAGTGCTTTTGCGTCGCAAAAACAGGAAATGGACCAAATGAAAATTCGGATGCAGTTGCTTGAGCAGGAAAACACCTATCTAAAACAAATCAACCGGCTACTGGAAGGGAAATCAATTACGAATTAAAAATTACGAATTACGAAGATCAATTACGAATTACGAAGATCAATTACGAATTACGGAAATCAATTACGAATTACGAATTACGGGATTTTCTCTTTACCAAATTAAATCCGCCGCACCCGCCTCATCCGTGTTCCAATGACAATTACGAATTAAAAATTACGAATTACGAAAAACCTTTCAGTGTGCGAAGCACCTGGAAGAGTTTAACAATTTAACAATTTCCGTATCTTTACAAAAAATATCCTTTGGCAGCTTCGCACGATATGCAAAACCAGTACCGCCTGGTATGGACGGTTACCCGCTCGGTACTCGAAACGCAGCATTTTAAGCAGCAGCGCGGAAAAGGTCAACGAAAAAGCCGTTGGCAACTCTTTGAACGACTACTGGCAATTTTTTCTTTTCTGCTTTTCCTGGTTGGCTTACGCAAAAGGGGCTTTTTGCATGCCTCCCACATCCAGTTGAACGAAGTAACCCTTACTTATCCCGACCTCCCTACTGAATTTCATGATTACCGTATCCTTCATCTTACCGACCTCCATCTCGATTCGCTTCCTGGTCTGGAAAAGCTTATTGCCAACGCCATCAAAAAAATAAAGTGCGATGCCTGTGTGCTTACCGGCGACTATCGTCTGAAAACGCATGGAGCATATCGTCAGATATTAAGTCCGATGCAGTATATCGTTTCTGCTGCGAAAGTCAGAGACGGGATTTTTGCCACCCTTGGTAACCACGATACCTGGATGATGGTAGAACCTATGGAAGCCATGGGGATTAGAATACTTGCCAATGAAAGTCATTTTATAGAACGTAACGGGCAGAAGATAACCTTTACCGGTTCCGACGACCCACATTATTATTATACCGATCAGGCTTTTCAATGTTTGGAATCTGCAGGAGATGGTTTTAAAATAGCTTTGGTACATTCTCCCGAATTGTTCGATCTTGCCGCCGAAAACGGTTACAAACTATATCTTTGCGGGCACACCCACGGCGGACAGATTTGTCTTCCGGGAGGCAAACCTCTTATCCGACACCTTTACAATGGCAAAAAGTATTACAAAGGTTTGTGGCAA
This sequence comes from Lentimicrobiaceae bacterium, assembly GCA_023227965.1. Taxonomy (NCBI): domain Bacteria; kingdom Pseudomonadati; phylum Bacteroidota; class Bacteroidia; order Bacteroidales; family Lentimicrobiaceae; species Lentimicrobiaceae bacterium. The sequence goes on from JALOCA010000005.1 coordinate 79,553, forward strand.
TACAAACAGATGAAAGGTTACACCAGCGAAGGTTGTGGTACTTCAGGTATTCCTATTCGTTTTAATTCCCATAGCGAAGTTACCCTTTTCACCCTAAAACGACAATGAAAAATTAAACCGTAATTCGTAATTCGTAATTTTTAATTCGTAATTCAAAGTCATACCACCTTGAGCCGCCATTTCCCTGTCCTTAGATACAGCACCGAGAGGCTGCCGAGGATAATAAAATAGATGTATTCGCAGCACCACACAATTTCGATAGGGAAACGGTAAACTACTGCCAGTAGGTATACTGCAAAAAGGTAAACCCCTATAGTAAAAAGCTCAATCAGCATGGCAATATTTGTGTTGGCAGTACCCGACACCCCGCTGAAAATTATAAGGGAAACAGAAAACAATACCATTGCACCCAGTATTACATACAACGTAGGTAATGTACTGTTAATAAGTGATTGGTCCGAAGTATAAATGCCGATAATCTGGTGTGGAAAAAGAGCCGAAACCACTATTATAGCCAGTGTTGAAAGCAAACTTAGCCTGATAACCTTTCTAATGACAGGAATAACCTTGTCGGGTTTTCCTTCTCCAAGCGAATTACTCACCAGCGTATTCACTGCCGAACTAAACCCCCATAAAGGAATCATCAATACAAGATAAATACTCCTGATAATATTCGAAATGGCAAGATTATGTTCGCCCATGTGTTCCACTATCATAAAAAACACGAACCATCCTGCTAATGAAACAAAATTCTGAAGCATCACAAATACTGAGATGTTCAGTGTCTTTTTTATCACCGGTATTTCGATTTTCCGGAAACGAAAAAGATTATATTTTTTCAGGTCAACCGTAAGAAAAGTGAGAACGATAAAAAATACTGCCGAACTGGCTTCTGCTATCACCGAGGCTATGGCTGCTCCAGCTATGCCCATTTTAGGGAAACCCCAGTTGCCGAAAATAAGACACCATCCCAGGATTACATTTACAACTGCCATCATCACAGCACTGAATGTAAGCAACTTTGTTTTGGTAATACCAATATAAAATGCCCTGAATATAACATTGATAAAGGCGAAAAACAGTCCATAGATTCGGTAACGCAAAAACTCATGAGTAGCCACATATACCCCACTTGAGGCAATGAACTTCTTCAGAATGACAGGGGATAGAAATTTTATGAAAAGAAATAAAAACAAAGCCAGTGCAAGAAGGAAGAATAAGCTGTTATCGAAAATTTTGCCAGTTTCGTACAGTTTTTGTTCTCCGTTGCGGCGTGCTATGAGGATTTGCCCGCCAACAGCGAAGCCAAATCCCAACATGTAAAGGGAGATATAAAATAGCCCACCAATGGCAGAAGCCCCTAATTCCACCTCACCCACCCTGCCAAGGAAGGCAGTGTCAGTAACGTTAATCACATTCTGGGCAACCAGACTCAGAATGATAGGGTAAGAAATATTCCAGATGTCGCGGTACGAAGGAATCTTCCGTTCCATCACCCTCCGCTTATCAGGTGCAAAACCATCACATCATCACCTTCGGCAATGGTTGTAGTTGTATAGTCTTCTTTTTTTATCAGCTTCCCGTTGATTTTAATTACCAGCATTTTAAAAGAAAACTTCTTTAAGTTCAGCAACTTGTCCACAGTAAGTGTTTCTATGCCGGTGAAAGTTTCTGAGTTATTGTTAAGAATGATATTCATGGTTTTAAAAAAAATAATTTTATTAAAAAATTATCCAAGAAGCAGTTCCATCACCTGGTTTGCTTCCATGTTTGCAACAATGCCTACACGCGGACCCAATGGCGGAAGGTATTCCGAAACTTCCGTTTCCATATCACCGCAAATGTACAAATTATCAAATCTCCGGGTGGTAAGCAGGTTATTCTTTCCCCAGCCGGCAAGTCCCATGCCCGAAACGATGGGTTTTCCAGGCATTTCGCCAAGAACGGTTTCTATAATCATCTGTTTCATCGCAGCCTGATCGAAAGCTTCCACCACCACATCACAGTTTTTGAAAAGTGATACAATAGAATCCGGCTCCAGTTTGATGTCGTAAGCTTCTACTTTTACTTTCGGATCAATGCATGCAATATTTTCTCTGAGAGCAAAAGCCTTTTTCTGTCCAATCTGGCTAAAAAAGAAATACTGGCGGTTAAGGTTGCTTTCTGCTATCACATCAAAATCAGCTATGATAAGTTTGCCTATACCAACTCTTGCCAATGCAATGGCACAGTTGGAACCCAGCCCACCGCAGCCCGCAATGCCAACGGTTTTTTTCTTCAGTATTTCCCGGTAATTGTTCATGATCAAAGTTTCAAGTTTCTCATTTAAAATTTCAAGTTTCTGGCTCACCCTGCTCCAAACTCACCACTCCAAGCTTATAAAAACGAACTTCTTAAATCTCACTTCTTAAATTCAAAACCGTCCCAATCCAGTCCCACGGTAAATTCGTTGCGAAATTCCTGCATTTTGCTGTAGTTAAGCGTAACGGTTTCTATGCTTTCCACCGCAGGGGGTAATTTGATTACAGGCTTCCCTTTAAAATTGAGTACAATGGAATTACCCTGATAGGCAACTCCTTTTACATCTGTTCCTATTCTGTTTATCCCGGCAACATAACACTGATTTTCGATGGCGCGTGCCATCAGAAGATGTTTCCAAGCAAAATTGCGTCTGCCGGGCCAGTTGGCAACGTAAATGATTAAATCGTATTCGTATTGTCCTTCGGAATAAGAATTTTTAGCCCAAACAGGGAAACGAAGATCGTAACAAATGAGCGGGCGGATTTTCCAGCCATTGATTTCGGTAACGAGGCGTTTATTCCCATTTGAAAAACGCAGGTGTTCGTTTCCCATGCGGAAAAGATGCCGTTTGTCGTAGGTTTCGTACGAGCCATCAGGGCGCATCCACACCAAACGGTTATAAAAATTCCCGTTTTCGCGGATGATGAGGCTTCCGGTAGTTACACAATTTTTTTCTAAAGCAGTATTTTTCAGCCATTGCATGGCTGTTCCATCCATTGTTTCGGCTACGTTTTCCGGTTCAATGGTAAAACCGGTACTAAACATTTCGGGAAGAACGATCAGATCGGTTGGAACTTTTATCCTGCTGATTTTTTCCGAAAAATTGTCGAGGTTCTGCTGGGTATTTTCCCAAAACAGGTCGCTCTGAACGATGCTGATGGTTAGATTTTGCATAATATTTCTGCTGATTTTTCCAATGTTTCGTCTGTTTTGGCAAAACAGAACCTTAACAGTTTGTTTTCATTTCCTTTATGATAGAAAGCCGAAACCGGCACCGAACCTAATCCGTATTCTTTGGTAAGCCTTACGGCAAAATCAAATTCCTTTTCTTCCGAAATGCGGCTGTAGTCGAGCAGTTGGAAATAGGTGCCATAACAGGGAACCACTTTAAACCTGCTTTCTTGAATCAGTTTTGCAAAAAGATCTCTTTTTTGTTGGTAAAACGAAGAAAGGCTTTCATAGTTGTCTTTATCGCGGATAAATTCGGCATAGGCATGCTGGACGGGCGTGTTTACACAAAATACCACAAACTGGTGAACCTTGCGGAATTCAGACATCAGGTTTTCAGGGGCAAGTACAAAACCGACTTTCCATCCGGTGGTGTGGAAGGTTTTACCAAAGGAACCCACTATCAGACTTCGTTGCGCCAGTTCCGGATACAAACACACACTTTCGTGGCGTATGCCGTCAAAAATAAGATGTTCATACACTTCATCACTTAAAATGATGATATCGGTATTTTGAGTAATTTTTTCCAATTCTTTCATGTCTTCCGGCTTCCAAATACTTCCTGATGGATTGTGAGGGGTGTTCAGAATAATCATCCGGGTACGGTTAGAAATCATTTTCTTGATTTCTTTCCAATCAATATGGAAATCAGGTTGCCTTAACTCAACATATTTTACAATTCCGCCGTTGAGAATTACCGAAGGTGCATAGCTGTCGTAAGCCGGTTCAAAAATTAGTGCTTCGTCGTCCGGATGGATAAATGCAGCAATGATACTGGAAATTGCCTGAGTTCCTCCTGCAGTGATATTTATCTCTTTTACAGAGTCGTATTCTACATTGCAGGTGCTTTTCACTTTTTCGGCTATTCCTTCCCGCAAAGACAAAACTCCCTGCATGGGGGCATATTGGTTCATGCCTTTACGCATGTATTTTTCTACAAGAGAAATTAACTTTTCGGAAATAGGAAAATCCGGAAAACCCTGCGAAAGATTAATAGCATTACATTCGTTTGCCAATCCTGACATTACGGCAAATATTGAAGTAGATAAACCGGGTTGTTTGGAAGCAAATGATCCTGGAAATTTCTCCATACATTTTTATATTTTTCGGAACAAAAGTACAGATTTTACACAAAACCATTTTTATTATCGCCATGTATGGAATACAAAAAATAATTGTACATTTGGTGAATAAAAATAAAACAATGGCAAAGCAAGGGTTTTATCATCTATTTTTTATATTTGGATTGTTTTTTTTACTGTCTTCCTGCGAGGACGACGATAACAACACATCTCTCAATTCGGAAGAATGGACAACCTACACGACTACTAATGGATTAATAAGTAACGAAATACATTCCATAGCAATTGACAGCAACCAGGTAGTATGGTTTGGAACCGAGTACGGGGTATCGGCTTTTGACGGAATAACCTGGACTCCCTATACCATGGCACAGGGATTGGCATATCATAATGTAAACGCGATTGTTGTGGATTCTGATAATAACAAATGGTTTGGAACAGGCGACGGTTTATCAAGATTCGACGGCAGCAACTGGAAAACCTATAATACCGTTGATGGTTTGATTGATAATTATATCAACTGCCTTTCGTTTGATAATTTCGGGAATTTATGGATTGGCACCCCACACGGACTGTCAAAATTTGACGGATTGCATTTTACCAATATCGTAAAACAAGCGGATACCACACTGGTAAACAACAAAGTGCTTTCTATCGCCGTTGACAATAACAATATAAAATGGATTGGTACTGAATATGGTACTTCTTTTTACGACGATGTACATTGGATATCATATATTCATCAAAACCCCCTCGAAAATTATATTCTTTCATTAGCAATAGATGTAAATAATAATCCTTGGTTTGGGACATTAAACGGCGTAAACAAATGTGATATAAATGTATGGACTAACTACAACTACGAAAACGGTCTTTCTGAAAACCATGTTTATGCCCTTACATTTGATAAAAAAGGATATATATGGATGGGTACACTGTTAGGATTAACACGTTTCGACGGAATTAATTTTAAAGTATATACCCGAAAAGAGGGTCTTGCAGAAAATTGGATTACAGCCATAGCAACAGATAAAAATGACGACTTATGGATAGGCACAGCTTCGGGTGGGGTGTCGAAATTGCATTTTAAGTAGCATTTACTCCGACAAGCGTATTTTTTACCTGTTTTTAATATTAAACTTCAGGCTTTTCCCAATGAGTCTATGAAAATGACATACGAAATTTTTCAGGTAAAGTTTTTTCCATAAAAAAACATATTCATTGTTTGTAATTCAACTTTTTGTATATATTTGCCAGGGTTTATCTTGTGTTTCTTTTATACAAGAAAAAGGGATTGAAAAAATATTAAAAATTTCACATCTCGACATTTTAAACTGAATACCAAGAAGAACGAAATCAAATTAACCATTATATAATTATTAATCAATTAAATATGTACAAATGAAAAAATCTACCTTTTTCTATCTGCTTATATTGCTGCTGTCGTTCAGTTCGTTTCTGATGGCACAACGCAATGTAACCACTTACTCCGACAGTTGGGGCAAACAGGGATTTTCGCTGCTAAGCCAGGAAAAAACGGGGGTAGCGGTAAGCTATTCGGTAACAGAATTTGCATTAAACGGCACCACTATTGACGGTCAGCCAATGCAAAACATCGAGCTCAAGGGACATTTTTTGCAAAACAATGCCGGCGCACCCAATATTCCGGGAAATGGTCGGTATATTGCAATGCCCCAGGGAGCAACACCCCAGTTAAAAATAATTTCGAGCCGGACTGAAATTTTCCAAAACGTGGAAATAGCCCCTGCACCCGTCCCGCAAAAGGATAACGACCGCAGCCCTGCCCGCTTCGAAAAGGATGCCAAAATTTATTCAACAAACGCATTCTATCCTGCTCAGCCAATTCAGATTTCTGCCCCCAAAAAAATACGCGGAGTTGATGTTGTGATGCTGGGTATCACACCTTTTCAGTACAATCCAATAACCAAGGAATTGATAGTTTACCGCGACATCAAAGTTGAAGTAAGCTTTAAAGGTGGTAACGGACATTTTGGCCAGGATCGTCTCCGCAGCTACTGGTGGGACCCCATTCTGAGTGATGCACTGATGAATTACTCATCTTTGCCCAAAATGAATTATAATAAACACTCAGCCAAGGAAACCGGATGGGAATACCTGATTATCCGACCCAATGGAGAAGAATATGCACAGTGGGCTGACTCTCTAAAGAAATTTCGTACACTACAGGGTATTACCACTGGCGTTGTTTCTCTCGACGAAATCGGAGGAACCACTGCCACAGTAATCGAAAACTACATTAACAATGCTTACAACACCTGGGAAGTTCCGCCTGCAGCAGTTCTGATTTTAGGCGACCATGGCAACGATGCTTCCAAAAATGTTTTGGCTCCGATAACAACAGAACAAGGTGAAACCTTCGTGTGCGACAACATTTATGCTGACGTGGATGGCGACGAACTACCCGAAATGGTTTTTGCCCGTATTACGGCAAACAACGCAGAACAATTGGAAACTATGGTTACCAAAGTTCTTAACTACGAAAAAGCCCCTCCAACCAATCCCGATTTCTATCAGCATCCTATTACTGCCCTGGGCTGGCAAACCGAACGCTGGTTTCAGATTTGCTCAGAAACAGTAGGTGGTTATTTCAAATATGTTCTTGGAAAAGACCCTGTTCGTATCAATGCCGTATATGGTGGAAATCCTAATACCGACCCGTGGTCAACTAACGAAAACACCAGTATGGTTATAAACTACTTTGGTCCTAACGGATTAGGGTATATCCCTGCTACTCCATCAGAACTTGGTGGCTGGACAGGCGGTAATGCCACCATGGTTAACAATGCAATAAACAGCGGCGCATTTATTCTGCAACACCGTGACCATGGATACGAAGACGGATGGGGTGAACCTGATTACAGTACAACTAACATCAGTGGATTAACCAATACAGATCTTACCTTTGTGATGTCAATCAACTGCCTTACTGGTAAATATGATTATTCTTCCGAATGCTTCGGCGAAGCATTCCACCATTACAAATACAACGGACAAAACTCAGGTGCTTTAGGCTTCATTGCTCCTTCCGAAGTTTCTTATTCTTTTGTAAATGATACTTATGTTTGGGGTATTTACGACAATATGTGGACCGATTTCATGCCCGACTACGGAACTGCTATCGAATCGCGCGGACTATTACCCGCCTTTGGAATGGCAGCCGGAAAATTCTTCCTAGAAGAATCGAACTGGCCTAGCATACCCGAGTATAAAACCATTACCCAACGTCTTTTCCACATGCACGGCGATGCTTTCCTTCGCCTGTATTCCGAAGTTCCACAAAGCCTCACTGTACTTCACAATCCTATTTTATATGCCGGAGTTACTTCTTTCGATGTTACTGCCGATGAAGGTGCTTTTATTGCCCTTACGGTTAATGGTGAAATAATTGGTACCGGAGTTTCCCAGGGCGGACCAGTAGCTATAAACATCCCCGGACAATTACCTCCCAACCAGATGCTGGTTACTGTTACTAAACAAAATTATTATCGCTATACAGCTCTTGTTGATATTGTTCCCCCAAGCGGACCTTATGTTGTAAGAGATTCTTATACCCTGAACGACGAAAATGGCAACAACAACGGTCTTGCCGACTTTGGCGAAAACCCAATGATTAGCCTTTCAGTGAAAAATGTTGGTGTCGAACAAGCAGAAAACGTTAACTTAACCATTAGCACCGAAGATATTTATGCTACTATTACCGATGCAACAGAAAATTATGGAAACATTCCTGCCAACGAAATTGTAAGCGTTGAAAATGGCTTTGCCATCAGCATTTCCGATACCGTTCCCGACCAGCATAATATACTTTTCAAAGTAACAGCTACCGATGGTACCAACACATGGGAAAGCTATTTCAGCGTGAAGGCTTATGCCCCGATAATTACTACCGGAAGAGTGATAGTTGAAGAACAAGCCGGAAATGGAAATGGTCGCCTCGACCCAGGCGAAAATGCCAATATCATTGTGAAAAATAACAACAAAGGTCATAGCGATATCTACAACCTGACTGCTTCATTATTCAGTTCAAGCCCCTTCATTACTGTTAATTCAGCCGAATATTCAATTGATACCCTCGCTGCTTTAGGCGAAATAGGTGCAATTTTCAATGTTACCGTTAGCAGTGGTGCTCCCCTTGGAACCGTTGCCCCATTCAACTACAACATTGTTTCAGGTAATTACAATGCTCATAAAGATTTTGCCTTAACAATAGGTTTGATCCTCGAAGATTGGGAAAGTGGTGGAATGACCGGATTCAACTGGGCTACCAGCGGCGATGCCGAATGGGCTGTTTCTGACGAAACTCCTTACGAAGGAACATTTTGCGCAAAATCAGGCGACATCAGCGACTACCAATCAACCATAATAACTCTTGACTATAACGTTATGGCTGATGATAGCATTTCATTCTTCTGTAAGGTTTCTTCTGAAGAAGATTACGATTATCTTAAATTTTATCTTGACGGAGCTGTTATTAATCAATGGTCAGGCGAAGTTGACTGGACAAGAGTTGTATATCCGGTTACTGCCGGGCAGCATACTTTCAAGTGGGAATATATGAAAGACGTTTCACAATCAAATGGAACTGATGCCGCATATCTTGATTTCATCGTATTGCCTCCTATGCTTGTTACTACCGCTTTTGCCGGTTTGGATGCCTCTGTCTGCGAAGGAAGCACCTACCAACCTCAGGGAAGCGCCACTAACTTTACTTCAGTACTTTGGACTACATCCGGAACCGGTACCTTTGACGATGCAAGTCTTTTGAACCCGGTTTATACACCAAGCCCTGAAGACATAGTCGCCGGTTCGGTAGTACTGACAATAACTGCTTACGAACCCGTTAAAGCCGATGCCTCTGACAACATGACTTTGTTTATCAACAAATCTGCTGTTGCTTTCGCCGGTAACAACCTCGCTGTTTGTGCTGGTGCTACTGTAAGTCTTTCAGAAGCTACCGCCCAAAATTATTCAGCAATAAACTGGACTACCACTGGCACAGGTACTTTCGACGATGCTACCCTGATTAACCCAGTTTACACTCCCAGTCCCGAAGACATTGCCGCCGGAACGGTAACACTTACCCTTACCGCTGTCGCTAATGCTCCCTGCCTTGATGTAAGCGGAGAATTGGCAATAACTATTTATCCTTTACCCACTGCCGAACTTTCGGGCAGCGGCGAAATTTGCCCGGGCAATACTTTTGATTTGACCATTCAACTCACCGGAGCAGCCCCGTGGCAGGTTCTTACACTTGATTCACAATCACTGACCATTGAAACCTCGCCCTACACCTGGACTGTTCAGCCAAATGAAACCACTTCTTACGGACTCTTTTCGGTGAGCGATGCCAATAACTGCCAGAACTCAGCAACAGGCTTGGGAGAAGTTACTATTAAACCTTTGCCCGAAATTCCTTCGATGCCGGTTGCCGTTGGTAACATTGATTCACTGGATTTGGTTTACACCACCTCCCTCGATTTTTCTATCACCGAAGTACCTAACACTCTAAGCTATGTTTGGATGCTCGAACCCTCCAACGCAGGAACAATAGCCGAACAGGACTTAACTGCTACCGTAACCTGGAACCAGGATTTCCGTGGCACTGCTTTGGTAAGTGTTAAAACGGTAAACGACTGCGGCGAAAGTGCTTTCTCTGACGCCAAAGAAGTAAAAATCTATTCTACTATAGGTATTGATGAACCACAGGCTAAATTCAGTCTTAAAGTTTATCCAAATCCCAACAATGGTAATTTCAAACTGGATATTTCTCCTGTTAAACCCGAAGTTGTGAACATTAAACTGATGAACATTACCGGAAACATGGTTTACTCCGAAAATAATGTTGCCATTCAAAGCGGTTATTCACAAAATCTCAACCTTAATCATCTTAACAAAGGTATTTATACCCTGATTATTGAAGGAAAAGGTATTTACAACGTAACAAAGGTGGTGATAAAATAAAACTTACCTTTTTACCTTTTAAAAAAACCCGGTTTCTGATGCCGGGTTTTTTTTATTTGCAGAAAAAGCATACTAAGCCGTGATTCGTATTCCGAAACAGGAATGCATTGTTTCGCTCATCATCTAACATTGATCGAAACCATTTCTCTGCCAGATGGGGGCTTCTGTTTTCCAGATGATAAGATATCATTTTTAAGTATGAAATTATTGTTTCTATGTACTTGGAGGCGCTTAGTTACAAGCTTTGCACTACATAAAGAAGCCAGAATCGGAAAAAAATTACCTTGGGGTTTACATAGCAATCTGCAATAAAAAACGAATACTATTAAAGGATTTACCGTTAAACTTTACTGAAAATAAGCTTAGGCTGTGTGCATATCTGAAAATGAATCTCGCCACAAAAGACATTGCGAAAATAATGAATATAAATTTAAACTACTGTTCACTAAAAGTGTTGAAATAAACACCCTGAAAAATGTCCATTAGAAACCATCGTCTAAAACTTATCCTGAAAAATGTCTATTACTTCTAAGTTTTGAATAACAATCTACTCATAAACTTATTAACACATTAGCATATTTTCTTTCATCATAGAGTCAGGAGATTGGAGTTATGAGTATATAACTCCTTCTTAATCTAATCTCTGGCTTTAGCGTTGCCGGGTATTGTAAATGCCGATTTCATTGCCTGTAAAGCCGGTAACTATGGTACCGCTTTCGGTATCCTGTTGCTTTTTCAGGTCGAAATTGCTGCCGGTAACGGCATTAAATCCCTTCAGTCCGACATGAGCCACATCCCAAAAAGAAACTTTGTATTCCCCTGAAACATCCTCGGCATCACGTGATGAAAAAAGATTTTTCAAACCCATCCGGGCATATTCAATGGGAGTACGTGCTTTTTTCTGCTCTGCTGCCAGCGACTGATTGAACTGTATGGCTGCTACCAATTGCAGGTCGTAAAATACTGCAGTATAATAATTCCTGTATCCAAAATCATAGTTGAAAGGATTAAGCGGCATATTATTGTTCAGTTCCCGTGCTGTTAAGGCGGGCATAGTTTGCAGTGGAGCTGATTCGGTGCGTTGTATGGCAGCCGCGTTTTCATCATTACCCTGCGAAGACAAAGCCGGCAATACTTCAGATAGAGAAGTCCTGTTTATAATGACTTTTCTTGGTATTTTTCGGATTTTGGTAGCAGGAGTTTTTTTCTGCTGTGCAGATGCCGATGACTTGACTTCCGATTTTTGTTTCATCTCAGCAAGAGAATACTGAGTGGTTACCAGGGGTTTTTCGCGGTTAAGCAGGAAAAACAAACCTGCAAGCAGCAGCAAAGAGGCTGCAAAAGCAGTAGCACGGTACAACTGCCGTTGCGAAAGGCTGAGAATAACAAATTTTTTCAGTTGTTGCTTACGATCGTAAACCAGGTTAGTATCGGGAATAAGGAATGTTTGTGCCAAAAGGTCATATTCTTTCTTCAGCCCGGGATTTTTTTCGATGAAAAGCTTAAGATTTTTCTGTTCGGCAGGGGTTTTCTCTCCTTCGAGCGATGCAATAAAAAATTCCTCGTAGTTGTTTTCGTTAATTGCATCCACAGAAGAAATCACATTTTTTTTTAAGGCATCTTTTGTAGTAAAATGTGCTGTTTCGTCAGGATAAAGCGTAATGGTATCCAGCCCTTCCAATTCAGCTTTCAGTCCGGGGTTATCTTCCATAAAAAACAGCAAACGTTCCACCTCTTTGGGTGAAAGTCTTCCTTCCAGGTAATCGAGGAAGTAAATTTCGTAGTTGCCGCGGTGAATATTCATGGATGTTTTCATTATCAAATTACAAGTTCCGGTTTACGAATATATTCTTTCAGGGCTACCCTGGCGCGATAAATATACACTTTTACCTGCGATTCGCTCAGCCCGGTTATTCTTCCTATTTCTTCGTAGGAATATCCTTCATAGTCTCTCAGCAACAACACGGAACGCTGTACATCGGAAAGTTTTTCCACCGCCAGGTTCAGCACTTCTTTCAAATCGGAATAGCTGTTTTCGATGGTTTCCTTTCCATGGCTTTGTTCTTCGTAAGAGGTGAGCCGGTTTTCCTTTCTCAACATGTCAATCATAGTATGATAAGCCGTTGTAAACAAATATGATTTTGCTTTTTCAAACGACACTTCCTTTACTTTTTCCCACATCCGGGTAAACGATTCCTGTACCACATCCCTGGCGCTTTCTTCATCTCTGATGTTCTTAAGTACAAAGCGGTAAACCCCATCAGAAAACTGGTCCACGCAATGGTTGTACTCAGGTGTTGTCATTTACGCTTGTATAGGTTTCTTTTGGTATTATGACGATAATTCGAGGATAAAGTTACAAAAAAATTCATTTTTATACTTTTTTGCTGAAAGCACATACTTATCAGGAATAATATTTTATTCCCCGGGTTATCAGCATGTTCATTTTTTCTTGTTCAATTTTTTAATAAATCTTTTGAAACGAGTATGTTCGTTAAACACAAACACGGATGAAAATCTCACATGCGAGTTCCATCCGACCTTAATTTAAAATTATTTACGGATGAAAAATAAAAAAAACAGGTTTTGGATTTTTCATTAATTTTGATAGTGTGATCCTCTAAAAATTTCAATTTATGAAGCTATCTGCCCCCGTTTGCTTAAGCATGGTTTTATTAACCGTAGCCTATTCGTATTCACAAAATCCACAGTTGGAAATTACCTTATCAGATGGTAATGTTCGCGAAGGTTTTATAAAAGTAGATGGAGGAAAAGTATGGTTCAGAATTGCCGGAACCGACAAAAAGAGAATTCCTCTTATTTGTGTACACGGAGGACCCGGTGCTCCGCACGACTATATGGAACCCGTTGAAAAACTTAGCGACGAACGTCCTGTGATTTTCTACGATCAATTGGGCTGCGGAAATTCAGAAAGACCGGCAGATACCTCTCTCTGGAATATCAGGCGATTTGTAGAAGAATTTGCAACTGTTTGCAAAGCTTTGCAGTTAAATGAATTTCATATTTTAGCCCAATCATGGGGAACAATGCTGATTGCCGAATACATGCAACGAAAACCACAAGGTGTAAAAAGTATTGTTTTTGGAGGTTCTGCTTTCAGTGCTACCCGTTTCGCACAGGATTGCCGGGCGTACCTGGAGGAATTGCCCGACACACAACAACAGGCTATACAAAAAGCTGAAGCTACCGGCAATTATACTTCACCTGAATACCAGGAAGCCATGAATACTTTCTACAGCCTCCATGTTTGCCGTTTGGAACCTATGCCCTTATGTGTGCAACATACTTTTGAAAAAATGGGGACAGAAGTTTATTTGCACATGTGGGGACCAAGTGAATTTTCTGTAATGGGAACTTTAAAACAGTTTGATATAATAAACAAATTAAAAAACATCACAGTACCTGTATTGCTCGCCTGTGGCGAATTTGATGAAGCCACCCCCGAAGCCACCCGTTTCTATCAGCAAAATATTCCAAACTCCGAAATGGTAGTTTTCAAGGATGCCTCACATATGCACCACATAGAAAAAGAAGACGAATTTTTGAAAATATTACGTGATTTCCTTCACAAAAATGAATAATATTTTTTACTTTTGAAAAGATAAAATAAAAACGGTATGCATACTTCTCTCTACGAATCTGGTAATATAAAATGCGATGATTTTATCCGCCATGGCGAAGATTTTTTGAAAATAGAACTGTACAGTAATGCTAAGGAATGTTTTCTGAAAGCACTTACTTATTGTCCTGACGACTTGTATGTAAAGGAAAAAATTGTTTTTTGCAGAAACAGTCTGAAAAAAGACACCCTGCGTATTTGCATTGTTGTACCTGTTGTAGTAGCCATAGCTACCTTTTTAATATTATGGCTTAGGTAACAGAACTACGCCTTAGTTACGGGAAGGGATGTGCCCTGGTTGATTTGGCTTTCTACCCAAATTTCGCCGTTATTTTTCCCGATAAATTCTTTACATAGCAACAAACCCAATCCCGTTCCCTTTTCGTTAGATGTGCCTGGTGTGGAAATTTTTTCATCGAGACGGAATAATTTTTTTTGGTTCTCGTTACTGATGCCTACTCCGTTATCGGAAATACACACCATCACTTTCCCGTCAATTTCCATGGTAATTTTTTGGTTTTTCTTTTGAAACAAAGAAGCCAGAATAGAAATTAATTGGGCAGAAATTTCCGACAGATTTGTATTTTGGGGCTTTGCCTGCATTTTTCTCATGTTTGCACGAGCCCAGTTCAGGTTCAGGATACTTTCGAGCGATTTATCAATCTGGTTGCCAGCATGGGCAATCTGTTCAATAAACTCATCTTTTTCCGCCGAAGAATAATCCCCGGCATTTGAAATCAGCAATTCGCTATATCCGATGATGATATTTAGGGGGTTCTTTAAATCGTGGGCAATAGTGGAAAAAAATTTGTCTTTTGTGAGATTGGCTTCTCTGAGTTGATTGGCTTATAGCTGAATTTGGTGGTTCTTTTCTTCGAGATATTTTTTTGCCTTCTTTTGCCGCTGCCTTGAGCTATAAACGGTAATGATTAAAAGCACAAAGAAAATCAGTAACTGTTGCCGTTTAATGGTGGTTGCCTTTAGCTGGTTTTCCATTTTAAGCTTTTGGTTTTCCTGCTCTTTCCGAACAAGGTTAAAGCGGGCTTCCGTTTCGGATAATCTGCTTTCCTGTAAAAGCCATTCGGCTTCAACGCACTCTTATTTTGATAACTTTCTATCAAGCCCCTGTTATACTGTATTTCCTTAGATGCTTTAATTGCCTGTTCGGTATAACTAAAACCTGAAGTCATATCAGAATACTTTAGCTGTCAGCTCAGTGTATTTATCAAATCAATTTTTTGTTTTCCTTCTGCTTTTGCAAGAAGTTGTTTAAGGCTATCTATATTTAGTACTTCCTGGACGGTAATTTTCTCTGTTAAAAGGGAAAAGAAGAAAATGAGAAACAAGTATTTGAAATGTACAAATGGGTATTTAAACAAAGTAAAATTCATAAGCGCAAACGCTAAAGAAAATATGATATAATCCTTAATATAGGGAGAAATTTTTATTAAACAAGTTATTTTTAATCAGAAAAAACATTTTAATAAAAAAGCTGCATCATTGCAGCTCTTTTTTATTTTTTGGCTTTTCCCTGGTTGGCTACCGCCTCCATCATTTTCTTTATTTCTTCGGGGTCGCCGAGAAAATAATCTTGTAGTAATTTCATATTATTGTCAAATTCAAAAATATAAGGAATACCTGTTGGAAGGTTAAGGGCTATAATTTCCTGATCGCCTACATTTTTCAAGTATTTTACAATGCCCCTAAGACTGTTTCCATGAGCGGCAACTATAACTTCATTTTTTTGTACCAGGGTAGGCTGCATTTCGGTTTCCCAATACGGAACTATACGTGCCACAGTGTCTTTCAGTGCTTCCGTAGCAGGTTGCTCGGCAGGAGATAAATCTTTGTACCTAGGATCGAATCGTGGGTGACGGGAATCATTTTCCGAAAGGGGAGCCGGAGGAATATTGTAGCTACGCCTCCAGATATGCACCTGTTCTTCACCATATTTTTCGGCGGTTTCGGCTTTGTTTAATCCCTGCAGGTTGCCATAATGTTTTTCATTAAGTCTCCAGCTATTTTTTACCGGTATCCACATTTGGTCCATTTCTTCCAGAACTAACCATAAGGTTTTGATAGCCCTTTTAAGGTAGGAAGTATAAGCTACTTCAAAATGAAAGCCATTTTCTTTTAATAGCTTCCCTGCTTTCTTGGCTTCGACAATCCCTGTTTCTGACAAGGGGACATCGGTCCATCCCGTAAAACGGTTTTCCTTATTCCACTGGCTTTCGCCATGCCTTATTAACACTAATTTCTTCATCTGTTATTAATTTTATAATTTATTGGTCAGATGCCTGCCTGCCGGTAGGCAAAGAATATTCATAAATATCATTTTTAATTTGTATGAAAATTTTTAATCCATTCGAATAACTTGTCCTGACTAATTTTTTTACAAAAATACATCAAATTTACCTTCACTGTTTTTATGTACTTTCGCTAAATGAAAATCCGGATGCTGTTTACAAAAGTTCCTTCGGTGGTTCGTTGGTTAAGTCCTTCGGCTATTTTTTGGAAAATTCCTGTAAAAGAGAAAATTGTATTCCTCACTTTTGATGATGGACCCATCCCTGAGGCTACTCCGGAGGTATTGGAAATTCTGGAACAAAAAAATGTAAACGCTACTTTTTTTTGTGTGGGTGATAATGTGAAAAAATATCCTCAAATTTTTGCTCTGGTAAAAGAAAAAGGTCATGATATTGGCAATCACACATTTAATCACATCAAAGGATTTCGAACACCCGATGAAAACTACTTTACCAACATAGCAATGTGCGATGAACAGGTACAAAGCAAGTATTTCCGCCCCCCCTATGGTCAAATCCGGCCGAGGCAGATAAAATATTTGTCGAAAAGTTATTCCATCATAATGTGGACGGCATTCAGCGGAGATTTTGATCCATCGCTATCTGTGAAACGATGTATTAAAAATATTATAACCGCCGCACGCCCCGGAGCCATTTTTGTTTTCCACGACAGCCTGAAAGCCCGCGAAAAGATGCTGCCAGCGTTGAGTGAAGTAATTGATATTTTGAAAGAAAAAGGGTACTCCTTCGGTCTGCTTTCCGATTTTATCTGAACGGTAACTATGAAGCTTATTTTTTGCAAATTTGTAACGTCAAATTTCACAACTTGAAAAGAAGTCCGTTTTTACTATTTGCCTGGCTGTTTGGGCTTATCCTTATGGCTGGCTGCGCTACCATAGTTGCTCCCTCAGGAGGAGAAAAGGATGTTTCTCCTCCGAAAATAAAAGCAATGCACCCTAATGACCGTAGCACCGGGTTTTCTGCCAAACGCATTCAAATTACCTTTAATGAATTCGTACAACTTAAAGATGTCAACACCAGTTTTCTTTCCTCACCTCCTTTTGAAAATCAGCCTGACATTCTGATAAAAGGGAAGTCATTGGTTATATCTCTGAATGATACGTTGAAACCCAATACAACCTACAGACTGTTTTTCGGTAATGCCGTACAGGATCTCACAGAAAATAACCCACTCAGTAACTTGACCTATACTTTTTCCACAGGCAAATATCTTGATTCGCTTCGCATGAAAGGCTTGGTTGTCAATGCATTTACAACTAAACCTAAAAAAGAGATACTTGTATTTTTATACAAAAGCTCCGGCGATTCCGTAGTGTATAAAGAAAAACCTTATTATGTTGCAAAAACAAACGAAAACGGCAGTTTTGAATTTGAAAATATTGCCGCGGGATTATATAATATTGTTGCCCTAAAAGATGCGAACAATAATTTTCTTTGTGATGGAATAGCAGAAGACATAGGATTTGCCCCGCAAAAAATTACGCTGGATACTTCTGTTATGCAAACAGATACCCTTACGCACGACACATTGCAAAAAGTCAAGATGTTAAACATTGGCACTTTACAGCTTTTCAAACAAGCTGATTCGACGCAAAAAATACTCAAAGCCTCTGTAACCCGCCATGGTCAGCTTACTTTCTGTTTCTCAAATCCTGTTAAAAACCTCGAAATATTGCCACTTAAAGAAGATTCTTCTTTCCTGACCTGTATCCGCGAAATAAATCCGGGCAAGGATACCATCGTATTTTGGCTTCCAAAAATCATAAACGATTCCGCCAGATTTTGTGTTGCCGATAATGGAAAAATACTTGATACACTGAATATTTCGTTAAAGATGCAAGTGAGAACCCGAAAAGGCAAAAGCGAAGCTATCGAAAAACCTAACGCTCTTACCGTTGAACTTTTGCTAAATAATGGCACTTTTTATGAACGCAGAATCCCTCTCAGCCTTGTTTTTTCACAGCCGCTTTTGCAATACAATTGGGAGAAATGTAAATTGGTGGAGGAAAAAGACACCCTACCTATTCAGATAGAGTTTACGGATGCAGTACACCGAAAAGCCCATGTTTTGCATAAATGGAAAGAAAATACGCAATATCAACTGATTGTACCTGAGGATGCAGTGGAAGATATTTTTCATCAAAAAAACGACAGTATTCTTTTCCCATTCAAGACAAGGTTATTATCGGAATATGGAAGTCTGCTTATGAATATAAAACTTAAACCGGGTACAGGGAATCTTATTGTACAATTGCTGAACGAAAAAGATAAAGTTATTGAACAACATATGATTAATGGAGATACACCGATTAAATTTGAATTTCTGCCACCCGGTAAATACCAGATAAAAGCTGTGTACGACTCCAATAAAAACAGAAAATGGGATACTGGAAACTATATTAAAAAAATACAACCGGAAAAGGTTGTATTATACAATAAATTACTGGAGATAAGAGCAAATTGGGATATTGTGGAAAACTGGGATTTATAGTTTATCGTTCGCCACAACGGTTAATACAATGAATTATTTCGGTAAGTGATTCACTTTTAAGCGAATAATATATTTGCTTTCCTTCACGCCGTGAAACCAGAACACCCTTATTCTTTAAAATATTCAGATGGTGAGAGGCTGTAGCCTGCTCTATTTTCAGTTTCTGATAAATTTCTGTAACATTTAGTTTTCCATTGGTATCAAGCATTTCTATAATTGCCACCCGCATAGGATGTGCCATCGCCCTGAGTTTACTTGCTGCGTTTTCTAACTTATTTACGTCTAATAAAAATTTCTTCATTCCCGATATTTTTTTGCAAAAGTAAAGATAATTATAAATTATTCATATAACATTTTCTGAATAATTACCATGAATGTGTTGTTTTTTTTATTTTCTATGCGTTACAAAGATGAAAAAAATATATATACAAAACAATTAATTTAATAATTAAATGAATGTCAAACAATTACAATCAAAACTAATATATCTAATAATCAGATACTTTTATAAAAATTCATCCATTTTCTTTTGTAACGGTGTTGGGAAATAAACAAAATTTCCGCCAGGAAAGATCAGGATTGCACTAATTTTAACATCATACAAACAAGGAAGTAAATGCAAATTTTTTACTGTCGAACAAACCTTTATCGCTGATTTTCAAATTGGGTATCACTAACAAAGCCATAAATGAAAGGGTCATAAATGGCGAGTTTAATTGACAACCCATCGCTTTCAGCTTTTCGTTAATTTTTTCGTAATTTTCGGCAACTTTGTAACCATCTTCAGTGCTCATCAGTCCTGCAAAAGGAAGGGGTAAAAATGCTTCCTCTCCGTCCTGAACGCAGCATATGCCTCCTTTACTACTTATTATCAACTTAATAGCATGAAGCAATTCTTTATCGGAAGTACCGATAGCAATAATATTATGGCTATCATGGGCAACGGTAGAAGCAAAAGCTCCTTTTTGAAGTTTAAAATTATTGATAAATCCTATTGCGGGTGCAGAAGGCTGGTATCTGTTAATAGCCACTATTTTCAGTATGTCATTTTCCGTATCTGAAACCACATATCCATTTTCAATTTTTGCCTTACAACGTATTTCATCGGTGATAAGCTGTCCCTCAAGGGCTTTTATTACCCTTATGGTTTTGCCCTTAGCCACAACCTGCAAGTCGGAAATAGTTATTTCTTTAGCATTAAAATTATTCAACGGGGTATTTTGTACCGAAGAAAGCAATGTTCTGCCCCCTTCAGCTACTTTTTCACCATTGATAAATGTAGAAAGAATTGTAAAATCATTCAAATTATCAACGATAATACAATCGGCATTATCGCCTGCCTGCAGCAAACCGGAGTCCAAGCCGTAATGCCGTACAGGGTTGAGTGTGCAGGCACGAATACAATCAATGATATTATATCCTTTGTCAATGGCACGTTTTACTAATTGATTGATATGACCTTTCACCAAGTCGTCGGGGTGTTTGTCGTCAGAACAAAACATTACCATTTGGGGATATTGTGCAAGAAGAGGGAGCAGTTCGTCGAAATTTTTTGCCGCACTTCCTTCCCTGATTAAAATTTTAATTCCCTGTTGAATTTTTTCACGAGCTTCTTCAAGGGTAAAGCACTCATGATCGGTACTAACACCTGCTGCCGCATATTTTATGATATCTTTACCGGTAATTCCGGGGGCATGTCCATCAATAACTTTTTCCCTTACTTTAGCTGCCGAGAGTTTTCCGTTTACTTCCGTATCATCGTAGAGTACTCCAGGAAAATTCATCATTTCACTTAAATATTTTATTTCGGGATTATCCAGCAGAGTTTCGGTTTCTTTAATACCCAGTTTTGCACCGGAAGTTTCAAACGGGGTAGCCGGAACACAAGAAGGCGCACCAAAATAAAACCCGAAAGGAGTTGATTTACCGTTTTTTATCATAAATTGTATGCCCTTCATGCCTAAAACATTGGCAATTTCGTGAGGATCGGAAACCGTACCCACCGTACCATGTACTACTGCAAGACGGGCAAACTCTGAGGGTAAAAGCATTGAACTTTCGATATGTACGTGGGCATCAATAAGTCCAGGAAGGATAAAATGGTTTTCGGGCGTATTTTTTTCAGTAACGGAGACTATTTTTCCATTTTTCACTACAAGGGTACCCTTGAAAATTCTCGAGCAAACCACATCAACAATATTTCCCGAAAGGGAAAAAGAAGTATTTTTTTTCATCTGAATTGCAATTATTTATTCGGTTGATAAGGGTATTTATTCGGATTTCTTCCAAAAACCGAAATGGTAACATACCTGTTTGGATTGCGTTTAATATCATCCACAAGTTCCTGGAGTTGGCGGGCGGCTCCGTCAATTTGGTTATAAAGTTTATTGTCGTTAACAAGCAAACCAAGTGTGCCGTCGCCACGGTTTATTTTTTCCATGACCAGTGCAAAATCATTTACGGCTTTATTGGCATTCAATAAAGTGTTAGAAATATTGGATTGCCCCAGCGTATCACTTAATGCTGAAAAATTGCGAATCAAATTGGTTATTTTTTCATTATTAGCCCGCAGGTTGCCCGAAATGGATTCAATATTTGAAAAAATGTTTGCCAAACGATTCCTTTGCGTTCCCACGAGAGTATCAAGATTATAAGTTGTATGTTCCAGATTTGCAAGTGTATTTTTTATGCTTTCAAAACTCTGGGAGAGGTTTTCACGTGTATTTTTATTAAAAATAGCCCTTATTACCGTTACAACGGAATCTACCGACAGCATGAGGTCCTCGGCTTTCTTTTTCAGGGGTTGTACCTGACGGTTAACTTCTTCCGAAAGACTGCCCTGTACTAAAGAAGGAAGAGTATCTCCATTCTGCACCATGAGTGCAGAATTACCCAGTTCAATTGTTATGGCTTTTGAGCCCATCAGGTCGTAGCTATATATTTTTGCTATCGAATTATGAGGTATCGGAATATCGCTTGTAAGTGATAACTTTACAATGATATGAGTTTGGGGTTTATATACAAAAAACACATCCTTTACTATACCCACCTTCACTCCTTTTACAAATACAGGATTGGAAGTTACTAAGCCTTCAACTTTATCGTAAACAGCATAAATTGTGCGGCTTCGTGAAAAAAAATCTTTGCCGTTCAGGAAATTGAACCCCCAAATAAAAAGGGAAACGGTTACCACCAACACTATTCCGATTTTGGTTTCGCGACGAAATTTCAAGTTGCAGTTTTTAAAAAAATTTTTCAAAAATACAACTATTTCCCCAAATTTTTCATTTTTTCAGTAATTGTTACTCTTTCTTCGTTGATAAATGCCACGATAAAAGCATCTTTAAAACCGGTAGCTTTGATTTTTTTCAGCAGGTGGACTGCTTCGGAAAAAGCAGTTTCGTTTCCGGTGGTAAATTTGTACAAACCGTTATGAAAATACATTTTCACATCCTGTAATTTTCCAAATTCAGGTGAAGTAAGAGGCTTTTCGCCGGGCGATGTAGTAAATTGTATCCTGAAATACACTGTTTTATCAGGCGTTTTCCCTTCATTTTTCGCAGACGTCTGTTTTTCGTCTTCTGATACAACCGAAGGGCTGCTTTTTGTATTTTCCACAGGAGTCGGTTTGTTAGGCTCGGTATTTTTTACAACCTGATTTTTTTCTTTAGAGTTTTCTTCCTGCTTTTTATTATTTTTCGGTTCTTTGGTTTCTGTCAAGGGTTTTTCCTTGCTTGCATACAAAATATCCTCTTTTTCTTTATCCAATTTTTTCCTGTAATCGCAAAAGGCATTGTAAATAGATTGGGCAATGGCAGACTGACCTGCAGCATTGGTCAGGTATTCAACATCTTTAGGATTGCTCAAAAAACCGGTTTCGATGAGTACTCCGGGCATGGCAGTTTTGTAAAGCACTAAAAAACCGGCTTGTTTTACACCTCTGTCGTTCATTTTTGTTTTTTCACGAAATTTTTCCTGGAGGCTTGCCGCAAAATCGAGGCTTTGGTCAATATAGACATTCTGAAAAAGAGTAAAAATAATATTCGCTTCGGCAGAATTTGGGTCAAAACCATCGTACTGGTTTGAGTAATCGTTTTCGAAAAGTATGGAAGAATTTTCGGTTTTAGCTACTGTAAGGTTCGCCTGGCTTTTGTGCAATCCCATCACAAAGGTCTCAGTACCATACGCTGAAGAAGATGGGTTTGCATTGCAATGGATAGAAATAAACAGATCCGCTTTTTTTTCGTTTGCAATTTGGGCTCTGCGGTGCAATTCGATAAATTCATCGGTTTTTCTGGTATAAATTACCTCAACATCTTTATAATTTTCTTCTATCAATTTGCCTGCTTTTAATGCAATAGCAAGTGTTATGTCTTTTTCTGCAATTTTTCCCCTAACTGCTCCAGGGTCCTTACCTCCATGTCCGGCATCAATCACTACTTTAAATTCTTTTCCCTTGGCTGAAAAAAGCATTTTCGGGAAGCAACCAAAAAAAAAGAGTAAGAAAAACAGGAAAATACCGTGGGCTATGGGTTGTATTTTTGCAGACTTCATGAATCAGTTTTTGGGTAAATACGGTAACGTTTATATGAGTTTCAACAGCAGTCAAATATACAGTTTTTAGAAATTGACAAAATAATTTATTCATCCGGAAGCATTTTTTCGCACTGAATTTTAAAACATACTGTATATGTGTTAGAAAAAATCAAAATAAAACAGGTTGAACTATCGTTTTTCAATTACATCAGCGGAGTGTTCGATGTCGGTTGCAGAAAAAATAATACTTTTGCATTCGTTTTTTGTCTTATGCTGAACATTAAATACGTCTGATTTGTACAATTTCCAGAATAAAATTTTTTCGTTTGCACATTTTTCACACAACTTTCAGCGTGTTTTGTTTACATTGGTTTTCATTGCCGGTTTTGCAATTGCAGCCGAAGCACAGGATACCCTCCTGCGTGCTTCACCCGATACTTTACGTATTGCCGCCGATACCCTTCTGAAAGACAGTACGGGAGTTAGCAAAAAAAAGGATAAACTCAATGCAAAAGTAGAATACAATGCTATTGACTCCATCTCTTTCGATCTCGATATCCAGAAAGTCTTCCTGTATAAAGAAGCTGAGATAAACTATGAAAAAACCAACCTGAAAGCAGCCTACATCGAAATAAATTTTAAAGAAACTACCGCTTTTGCAAAAGGAGTTACAGATTCTACTGAAAAAGAAACCGGGACACCAGTTTTTAAAGATGGCGATAAAAGCTTTAAATCCAAAATTCTAACATATAATTTTGAAACAAAAAAAGGAATTATTGCCAACGTAATTACCCAAGAAGGGGAAGGTTTTCTGCATGGAGAAACGGTTAAAAAGCTGGAAGACAATACAACCAATGCACACAAGGGCGGTTATACCACCTGCAATCTCGACCATCCCCACTTTGAGTTGCATTATACGAGGGCGAAAGTGATCCCGGACAATAAAATTGTAACAGGACCCATTTATTTGAGCATAGCCGATGTCCCGCTTCCATTAGCACTTCCTTTCGGTTTGTTTCCCAACAAGAAAGGGCGTTCTTCGGGAATTATCATTCCCAGCTACGGTGAAGCTGTGGGTAGAGGTTTTTTCTTTGAAAATGGAGGATATTACTGGGGCATAAGTGACTATATGGATTTGGAGGTCAGAGGGGACATTTATACCCGGGGAAGCTGGGCGGTTAAACCTAAATTCAATTATAAAAAACGCTATAAGTTCAATGGGAACCTTGATTTCGGATATGCCATCAATAAGTTAGGTACCGAAGGTACACCTGATTATAGCAAAAGTAGGGATTTTTATATTCTCTGGTCGCACCGCCAAGACCCAAAGGCACGCCCTAAAAGCAATTTTTCGGCAAATGTAAATATCCAAAGCAATAAGTTTAACCGTTACAATCCGGTTAGTGCTAACAATTATCTTTCGAATACTTTCAATTCAAGCATTTCTTATCAATACACAGAAGCGGGAAAATATTTCTTCACTGCTAACCTTAACCATACGCAAAATACTATTAATAAGACTATTTCTTTATCATTACCTGATATTTCCTTTTCCGTTAACCAGTTTTATCCTTTCCGCAAACAAAAAGCTTCCGGTAAACAACGTTGGTACGAAAATATTTCGATAAATTACCGGATGAATGCCAAAAATGAAGTCAGCACTTACGATTCCCTGCTTTTTAAACAGAAAATGTATGACGATTTTCGTTACGGAATGCAGCATAGCATTCCGATAAGCAGCAGCATTAAAATTTTAAAATATTTTAACCTTACAAATGCTGTCGGCTTTAACGACAAGATGTACGGAAACTACATTCAAAAAACCTGGATAAACGATACCCTGATTCAGAATAACGATACCGTGGTTGGCTATGTAAAAACGGATACAATAAGCGGATTCAGGCAAGCAATAGATTTTAATTTTTCATCTTCCCTTTCTACAAAACTGTACGGAATGCTTCAGTTTAAAAAAGGACCCGTCAGAGCCATCCGCCATGTACTTACTCCCAATGTCGGATTTTCATACCGCCCCGATTTCGGAGCAAAATCATGGGGATATTATAAAGAAGTGCAAAAAGATACAACCGGAAATATCCAACGCTATAGCGTTTTCAGTAATGGCATTTTTGGTTCTCCTCCCGACAAAAAGTCGGGGTCACTGAATTTCAGCCTGAGCAATAACCTTGAAATGAAAGTCCGTTCACGAAAAGACACCGTTACCGGGATGCGAAAAATTGTTCTTATTGAAAACTTTACCATTTCAACATCTTACGATCTTGCCAAGGATTCTATGCGATGGTCAAGAATCAATATGAACGGGCATACACGGCTTTTCAAAAATGTTCAGATACAGTATGGTTCACAATGGGACCCCTATGCACTTGACAGTACCCACACACGAAACATCAATGTCTTTGAATGGGATAAAAATCACCGCTTGCTTCGGCTTGTAAATACTTCATGGAACTTTGGTCTGAACTGGAACATCAGTTCGCAGCAATTCCAGAAAAAAGAAGCCCAGCAACTCCAGGAAAAAGTTCCTCTCAACCCGGAGATTGAGCAAATAATTTCGCAACCCGGCGATTACATCAACTGGAACAATGCCTGGAGTGCTAACATTAATTATACTTTTCGCTACCAAAGCAACTTTAATGCGACTAAAAACGCAATGAAGCATGAGATAATCCAAAGTCTTTCCTTCTCCGGCGACCTGAGCATTACCAGCAAATGGAAATTATCAGTAATGTCGGGATACGACTTCAAAAACAGTAAAATAACTTATACTTCGGTAAACATTATCCGCGACCTGCACTGCTGGGAAATGCGCCTGAACTGGATACCTATAGGCGGTATGAAAAGCTGGAACTTCCAGATCAATGTAAAAGCTTCCGTGTTGCAGGATTTGAAACTCACCAAGAAAAAAGACTTCCGCGATAGGTGGGAGTAATTAATGATTTTATATGAATTTTCAGAAAAACTGCGATTATCCCTTCAGAAAATATCTAAGGATTTTGTAATTTTGACAACCGAAATTTATTTACAATAATGCTTATCCCCATGAAAAACACTATCAATACAGATAAAGCACCGAAAGCTATCGGTCCTTACAGCCAGGCAGTGGAAGCCAACGGAACCCTTTACATCAGCGGACAAATTCCC
This sequence comes from Lentimicrobiaceae bacterium, assembly GCA_023227965.1. Lineage (NCBI taxonomy): Bacteria > Pseudomonadati > Bacteroidota > Bacteroidia > Bacteroidales > Lentimicrobiaceae > Lentimicrobiaceae bacterium. Next base: position 106,040 of record JALOCA010000005.1, read on the forward strand.
ATCAATCCCGAAACCGGAAAGATTGCAGAAGGTGGTATTAAGGAACAAACCGAACAAGTAATGAAAAACATAGGTGCTATACTCGAAGCTGCCGGTTACACTTATGCCAACGTGGTAAAAAGCACCTGCCTGCTCAGTGATATGGATAACTTTGCCGCCATGAATGAGATTTATGGCAAATATTATCAGTTAAACCCACCTGCACGTGCTGCTTATGGTGTAGTTCGCCTGCCAATGGGCGTGATGGTGGAAATTGAAACTATTGCTGTTAAATAAAAATTTTAATGCTCAGGTAAGCCTATTTCTACCCTTAAAAAAATATTTTAAAACCTAATTCTTCACCACCATCTGTGCCGTAAGTCGGCTGCGCTGTTCCAGCAACACCTTTCGCCCGGCTACCACCCTGTCAATCACTTCCTGGGTATAGTACCGTATGGTAATCAGTTCCAGGTTTTCGTTGAACTTAACGGCAAAGTCTTTTTGCAACTGTTCAATACAAGGATTTATCCTGCGGGCATCATTGTCGGTACATATCGAAAAACTGATGGCTGAATTCTGCATCATGTTAATTCTTATTCCCTGCATAGCAAATAGCCCGAAAATGGTTTTCAGGTTTTGCTCGGCAATAAACGAAAAATCCCTTGCCGAAATGGAGATGAGCACCTGGTTGGGTTTAAAAATGTAAGAAGGTATGCTACGGGAGGCAGCATCCGTTTCGCTGCCGATGGCAGAGCCTTCCTCATCAGGGTGAATAAATGATTTTATCTTTAGTGGGATATTTTTGTTTTGAAGAGGTTGAATGGTTTTGGGATGAATTACACTTGCACCGAAATAAGCCAGTTCGATGGCATCGCGGTACGAAATATGGTCGAGTTTGCGGGTTTTGCTGAAATATTTTGGGTCGGCATTCAGTAGCCCCGGTACATCTTTCCAGATGATCACCTCTTCGGCATCGAGGCACCAGGCAAGAATGGCAGCAGTGTAGTCGGAACCTTCGCGCCCCAGCGTAACATTTTGATTGCGCGGTGAACTTGCAATAAATCCCTGGGTAAGTCCTGTTTTTTTACCCTGATCAAAATAAGGCAATAAAATGTCGGCGGTTGCCTGTTTTGTTTTTATCCAATCAATTTTTCCTTCACGGAAAGTGGAATCCGTTTTGATGAAAGTACGGGCATCGAACAAAGAGGTACTTACGCCGGCTTCGTTCAGATAATGGTAAACGATGCAGGAAGAAATCAGTTCGCCAAAAGGAATGATACGATCGTATTCTGCATCAAAATTGGAAGAAGGTTTGGTAAGTAACAGTTTGTGCAACATTCCAAACAAGTGCAATGCGTCGTCGTAAACCGCATGTTCCTGATATGGAAAAAGCTCATGGATGATCCCAAAATGGTAGTTTTTTAACTCTTCAAAATCAGATTGCCCGGTTACTGCTTTTGAATAATAAGTATTTGCAATCTTTTCCAGGGCATTGGTAGTTTTTCCCATGGCTGAAACCACTATCATCAACGAATCGGAAGGAAACATCTTAATGATATCCGCAACATTCTTAACGGCTTCCGCATTCTTTACCGAGGCACCCCCAAACTTAAATATCTTCATTTGAATGAACCGTTACTACAAACTAAGTTGAATTAATATATTCCTGCAAAAGTAAAAAAAAACGGGCAACCCTTCCGGGAAGCCCACTTCGGCTAAAAAAGACCCTATAATTATTTAAGAATTATTGTAAACGTTTTCCCGTTAATGGTAATTGTAGCCAGGTTATCGCAATCGCCGTTTCCATAGTCCAATGTACGGGTAGGCTTACCTGTAATATCAATTTCAACGACACCGCTTACAAAGTTATGGCAGCCCATTTCTTTACGTAAGCCTGTAACGATGTTGGAATTTGCAATATTTCCATTTGGGCGGGTAACGGTAGCAACCCCAGTGATGGAATATACATCATCGAGGCGATAGTGTAAGGTGCCTTCTCCTTCTACCCACGCACGGTTACGGTTGGAAGTCCACAGGATAGAATCGCCGGTGGCATAAATAATTTTGCCATCCACCTGAATGCTCCACCAAAGGTCTTCATTTGAATTTCTTCCCATGTTGGTAATGGTTTTTGTTCCTAAAACCTGATTATTGTTTACATAATAACCATTAAAAGTGATGTTTTTGTACGAACCCGGTACAAGATGACGTCCCATGTAGGAGATTAAAATTTGTCCTCGGCGATATTTGCCATCGTTACAGAGACAGTTTTTGGTGCCAAAATCAACAGTAATAAGATGGGGAACAGAAACTGTGTCGCGCGTAATGGTAACACAATTGCTCAAAAGGCTGTATTCGGCATCAGCATCTTTAAACAGATTAACTGAGCCATCTTCGGCTTCCTGGGCTATCTGATCCACGTCATCATAAATACTTTCTGCAGTGGCAAAATCTTTTACTGATTGTGCTTCGCTACTGGTGTTATTATCGTCCTTTGAACAGGCAGTGTAAATCAGTCCAGACACAACCATTGTCAGCATTATTAAAATAAATCTTCTTCCTCTCATTTTCTTTATTTTTAAAAGTTAACATGCTTATGACAGCCATAAAGATAAAAAGTTTAACAAGAATGATTACAAAATTAAAAAAGCTTATGGCTGTTGAAATATTTTGTAGATTTGGTTTGAAATTTAAACCCTTGATGTTATGAAAATTTTAAGACGTATTTTATTAGCATTACTTGCAGTAATAGTAATACTTATTGCAGTAGCTTATCTGCTGCCATCCAAAGTTTGCATCGAACGGAAAGCAACGATCAAAGCTCCGCGCGAACTGGTTTATTTCCATGTTAACTATCTTAAAAGCTGGGAAAAATGGTCGCACTGGCATAAGATGGACACTACCATGAAGATCACTTATAGCCCATTGACCTTAGGAAAAGGTGCTTTTTACGCATGGGAAAGCAAAAACGAACAGTTAGGAACCGGCAAATATATAATTACCGAAGCTGCTATGTATGATTCTATTTGCAACGACATGTATTTTATGAATTCGCCAAAACCAACCAAAGGAGGTTTCCGTTTTAAAGAAATTCCCGAAGGCACAGAAATCGTCTGGTGGATGCAAAGCGACCTGGGATATAACCCTTTCATGCGCTGGATGGGTCTTTTCTTTGATAAGATGGTTGGCAAAGATTTTGAAAAAGGATTAAGCAACCTGAAAACGCTTTGCGAAGGCATTCCTCCTGTTAAAGTTGAAGCAGTTAGTATTCCAAAAACTATTTTTATAAGCATACGCGATACCAGCAGCATGGCTACCATCGGATCAAAGATGGGACAAATTTACGGGGAGTTGATGGTTTTCCTGACCAAAAGCGGAGCCAAAGAAATCGCTCCTCCTTTCACCATCTATCACAGTTGTACTGCAACAAGTTTCGACATGGAATGCGGTATTCCTGTGGATAAAGTGGTAAAACCGGAAGGCAGAATCCAAAACGGAGAAATGAAAGCTACCAATGCAGTAGTTGCCGATTATTATGGACCCTATGATGGAACTGACATCGGACAAATGGCAGTGATGCGCTGGATAAAAGCCAATAACAAAAAAAATACCGGCATTTGCTGGGAATCTTACATTACCGATCCTATGGCTGAAAAAAATCCGGATAAAATTCTCACTAAAGTTTATATGCCAATTGAATAAACTTAAAGTATTTAATATTTAATTGATAAAACGTATGTCGAAACTCGAATCGAAGGTACCCAAAGGGAAACTGGAAGAAAAATGGTCGAACTACAAAGCCCAAATCAACCTGGTAAACCCTGCCAACAAGCGAAAGCTGGATGTGATAGTGGTAGGTACCGGTCTTGCCGGTGCATCGGCAGCAGCATCGCTGGGAGAGTTGGGATTTAAAGTCAAGGTGTTTTGTTACCAGGATAGCCCTCGCCGCGCCCACAGCATAGCCGCCCAGGGAGGTATCAATGCAGCCAAAAACTACCAGAATGATGGCGATAGTATTTATCGTCTTTTCTACGATACCATCAAAGGTGGCGACTATCGCGCACGGGAAGCCAACGTGTATCGTCTGGCAGAAGTCAGCAACAACATCATCGACCAGTGCGTGGCACAGGGTGTTCCCTTTGCCCGTGAGTACAGCGGGCTGCTCGACAATCGTTCCTTTGGTGGAGCACAGGTTTCGCGCACGTTTTATGCCCGTGGACAAACCGGGCAACAACTTCTGCTTGGCGCTTATGGTGCATTAAGCCGTCAGATTCACAAAGGCAATGTGGAATTGTACAATCGTCACGAGATGATGGAACTGGTAACCGTGGACGGACGTGCCCGCGGCATCATTGCCCGTAACCTCATCACCGGCAAGTTGGAACGTTATTTCGGACATGCCGTGGTGCTTGCCACCGGTGGCTATGGCAATGTGTTTTTTCTTTCTACCAATGCCATGGGTTCCAACTGCAGTGCCATCTGGAAAGCTTATAAAAAAGGTGCTTTCTTTGCAAATCCCTGTTACACACAAATACATCCAACCTGCATTCCTGTACACGGCGAACAGCAATCCAAGCTTACGCTGATGAGCGAAAGCCTTCGTAACGACGGCAGGATTTGGGTTCCGAAAAATCAGGAGGATGCTGCAAAAGTCAGGGAAGGAAAGCTTAAGGCAAACAACATACCGGAAGATGCACGGGATTATTATCTTGAGAGACGTTATCCTGCCTTTGGAAACTTAGTACCTCGCGATGTTGCTTCCCGCGCTGCCAAAGAACGTTGCGATGCCGGTTATGGTGTTGGAGAAACCGGTCTTGCCGTCTATCTCGACTTTGCCGAAGCCCTTCAGCGACTGGGGAAGAGTGTGATAGAGGAACGCTATGGCAACCTCTTCCAGATGTATGAAAAGATAGTGGATGAAAATCCTTACGAGAATCCCATGATGATCTACCCAGCGGTACATTACACCATGGGCGGAACCTGGGTGGACTATGAGCTGATGACCACCATCCCAGGATTGTATGCCATCGGCGAAGCCAATTTTTCCGACCACGGAGCCAACCGTCTTGGCGCTTCTGCACTCATGCAGGGACTTGCCGATGGATACTTTGTTTTGCCTTACACCATTCAAAATTACCTTTCCCCGGAAATCCATGTGCCGAGAATGAGTACCGACCTGCCTGAGTTTGCGGAAGCAGAAAACAAAGTAAAAGAGCATTTTGAAAAGCTTTTAAACATCAAAGGCAGCAAAACGGTGGACCATTTCCACAAGGAATTGGGTAAGATAATGTGGGAAAACGTGGGCATGGGACGTAATGAAACTGGTATGAAACAAGCGATTGAAAAAATCCGGGAGGTAAGAGAAGCTTTCTGGAACGACGTAAAGATTCCCGGAACTGCCAACGAACTGAACCCGGAACTGGAGAAAGCCGGTCGTGTTGCCGACTTTCTTGAACTTGGTGAACTGCTGGCAAAAGATGCCATGCACCGCCAGGAAAGTTGCGGTGGACATTTCCGCGAAGAATATCAAACCCCGGAAGGAGAAGCCATGCGCGACGACAAAGATTTTATGTATGTAGCTGCCTGGGAATATACTGGCGACAACAACGAACCCGTGCTGAACAAGGAACCTCTGAATTACGAATCCATTGAAGTGAAACAGAGAAATTATAAGTAGGAGTTAGGTGCTATGAGCTATGAGTTAGGGATGAATAAGATTGTTTCATATAAGGATTTAGAGGTTTGGAAGAAGGGAATGCTTTTGGTAACAGAAGTTTATTCCCTTACCAACTCATTTCCAAAAGACGAAATCTTTGGTTTATCCAGTCAGATTCGCAGAGCTGCCGTTTCTATTCCTGCAAATATTGCAGAAGACTGGGGATGCGAAAATATCAAATCCTATGTCCAATTTCTAAGAGTTGCTAAAGGTTCCTTATTTGAGCTGGAAACAGAACTCGAAATAGCTGCTAATTTAAAATATATCTCAAAATGAATTGTATTCTTTATTGAATAAAATAACAGAGGTTGGAAAAATGCCATCCAGCCTGATCAAAAAACTTGAACTGAAACTCCCCTAATTCCCAATTCTAACCCCTAAACAAATGGACTTTACACTAAAGATATGGAGGCAGAAGGATGCCAAAGCAAAAGGAAAGTTTGCTACCTATTTCATAAACAATATTCCTTCGAGTACTTCCTTTTTGGAGATGCTCGACATTTTAAACGAGCAATTGGTACTAAAAGGTGAAGAGCCGGTAGCTTTCGACCACGACTGCCGCGAAGGTATCTGCGGGATGTGTAGCCTGTACATCAACGGGCGCCCGCACGGGCCTGACGATGCCATCACTACCTGCCAGCTCCACATGCGTAAGTTCAAAGATGGCGACACCATTGTGATAGAACCCTGGCGTGCCAGAGGTTTCCCGGTGATTAAAGACCTGATGGTGGACCGTTATGCTTTCGACAAGATAATACAGGCGGGTGGGTTTGTGTCGGTGAATACCGGTGGTATGCCCGATGCCAATGCCATACTCATAGCCAAGGAAAAAGCGGATATGGCAATGGATGCCGCTGCCTGCATAGGTTGCGGTGCCTGTGTTGCTGCCTGCAAAAATGCTTCGGCTATGTTGTTTGTGTCGGCAAAGGTGGCACACTTAGCTCTTTTGCCGCAAGGCAAAGTAGAAACCATGCAACGGGTACAAAACATGGTGGCCGAGATGGACCGCTTAGGTTTTGGCAACTGTACCAATACCTATGCCTGCGAAGCCGAATGTCCCAAAAACATCAAGGTAATCAATATTGCCAGGATGAACCGTGAGTTTATCAAAGCAAAAGTGTGTGCACATAAAAAAGTGGGTTAGGGAGAAATCTATAAATAAATATTGATAGTGATATCCCCGCCGTTAGTGGCGGGGTGCTTTATTTTTACTAATTTTGACAAATGAATTACTGGACAGACTTAAGCATAGAATATGCCAATCAAAGATCGTATCTTGATGATCTTTTTCAGGTATATCCCACTATCCCGGAAGGCATAAGGAATATAGATACGAATGCCTGGAACAACATAGAAAAGGCATTCGAAAAGAAAAATAATAAAACGCTGATAACCGAACTACTCAATCTTGACCTTTTTCCCATTAAAGACAGCTATATCGCTTATTTGAAAAGAGACCGAACTTCTATTGATCGTAATCCGAAAACTATTAACAGAATATGCGGACGGCTTTATGAGATGGGACTTAACAAGATTTACGAACGTTGTAGCGAGCCAAAGGAAACCAACCGGCAAATCGGACCTTTTTTCAAGCGTTGGGTAAACAGTAAAGCGTTAGGAATTCAACCGGTAAATTTTGATGAATTTATCAACGATAATGAAGATGCAATTTTAAATGGTAGTGATAAACAGTTAATGGATTTTGCATCGGAAGTATTAAACTACAAGCACAACAAAGGGCTTGATTTTATTGCCCGTTTCAATGGGAAATACGTTATAGGAGAAGCCAAATTTCTTACAGATTATGGCGGGCATCAAAACGCCCAGTTCAACGATGCCATCAGCACCGTTACAAGTGAAAATGTAAACGCAATAAAAATAGCCATACTGGATGGTGTACTTTACATCAGAAATAATAGTAAAATGTATAAAGACATCGCTACCATCCATGCCGATCTTCACATCATGAGTAGTTTGGTTTTACGTGAATTTCTTTATCAAATTTGATTGTCGTGAAGCTACATTATATTCATAAAAAAACAGAACAGGTAATATTCAACGATATTCCTGATATTGAATTGGAACAGGTAAATAACAGTTCTGAAAAAAATCTGCTCATCCGTGCAAATAATTTAAACACATTAAAGCAACTCATCACAAGATACAATCTGGCAGGAAAAATTGATTTGGTGTATATTGATCCCCCATTTGCAACCAATAATACTTTCACCATTTCGGAAGGAAGGGCTAATACTATTAGCAACAGCGCAAATGATACAATTGCATACAAAGATACCCTGAAAGGGGCTGATTTTATCGAATTTTTGCGCGAACGTCTTATTTTGCTTAAAATGCTTTTATCCGACCGTGGCTCTATTTATTTGCATATTGATTATAAAATCGGACATTATGTAAAAGTGATGATGGATGAGATTTTCGGAATAGAAAATTTTAGAAACGATATCACAAGAATAAAATGTAATCCGAAAAATTTTAGCCGGAAAGGCTACGGCAATATAAAAGACCTTATTCTTTTTTATTCAAAAACGGATAACCTGATCTGGAACGAACCTAAAAGCAATTATACAGAAGAAGACAAGATTCGTCTTTTCCCCAAAAAAGATAAAGAAGGAAGGCGCTATACTACTATACCGTTGCATGCTCCCGGCGAAACACAAAAAGGAAATTCTTCCAAGCCTTTCAAAGACATACTTCCACCCAAAGGCAGGCACTGGAGAAGTGATGTGAAAATATTAGAACAATGGGATGAGGAGGGACTCATTGAGTGGAGTGATAATGGGAACCCCCGGAAAAAAATTTATTTCGACGAACAGGAAGGAAAGCGGATACAGGACATCTGGGAGTTTAAAGACCCTCAATACCCAGTGTATCCTACCGAAAAAAATGCTGATTTATTGGATTTGATAATAAAAACATCTTCCGATGAAAACAGCATTGTGCTCGATTGTTTTTGTGGCTCAGGTACTACCCTAAAAGCAGCACAACTTAATGGCAGGCATTGGATAGGCATTGATCAGTCGGAAGAAGCCCTTAAAGTAACTATGAGCAAACTAAACGATATTTCGGGAGACCTTTTTACTCCTCAAACAAATTATCAACTGCTCATAGAAAAAACAGAAATCGCTTGCCATAACGTACAAGCAGTTTAAATGAAGCTAACTATTCTCTCTTTCTTCCTGCTTTTCCTTCTTTCGCTCCGGTTAACTTAATGTCCAAACGTACTTTCCCTTAGTCCAAACCTACAATATCACGGTTCTGATATGCTGTTGACCCATCGGGATAGGTAATCTTAGGATTCGAACACGCTCCATCAAGGTCGGGATACACCAGAGAGCCTATCCTGACACGTCCTTTTAAGATTGCGATACGTCGGATGGCCTGTCCCGATAGGCTCTTGCAAGGTCGCAATAGGTGGTGCCACCTGTCCGGACAGGTATTTTCAATATCAGAATGTACAAACAGCCTGTCGGGATATATTTTTTCCGGGTCGGCATATGTATTGCGTCTATCTGTACCCATCTTTTCAAGGTTCAGACATAAAAATAACCTGTCCCCCTACTCCTTAGGGCGCTTCGCAGGCAGATTTTTATACTAAAGAAATGTCTGCTTCATCCCAAAAACTCAGGATTTAATACAGATGTACAATCGGTATTATGTGGTAGTTTTGCGGGGAGCTTTCTTGAAAAATTCTTTTAGTTCGTTATAAATTTCGGCAGCACCCGGATTGTTGGTGCGCATCTTGTAATAGGTGTAATTATAATATGCAAGAGCATCCTGATAATTATCGTAATCGTGGAGTATTTTACTACTTCCCATGCGATACATCAGAGAGTTAATACGGTCAATAGCATTTTCTAGAAAATGCCGCGAAGCATAGTCTTTGGCAAACTCTTCCCAGTCCACATCATCCGGTTTCAGGTCGGGAGCGGTTTGCAGGCGTTCGTTTACCTTGTTAATGACTAATTTGTTTTGTTCGTTTACCGAACCATACTTGTGACGTTCTTCGGGTGTGAGGACTGCCAGTTTTCCTTCAAAGAATTTTTCCAATGCCTTGATTAAACCTTCTGCTGTTTGCTTTTCTTCTTCTGTGAAATGCACAACAGCAATGCCTTTTTTTGCTTCCATAAAAGTAATTTTTAGTTGAACATTTAGTTTATAAAAATAAGGCTATAAATTTACGTAAAATGTTACTATAAAAATCATCAAAACAATTTTTTTATAGGTAGAACCTACTTATTCTGAGAAATTTTCTGCCTGGCTTGCAATGTTGTCAGTATCGTAAATCCGCGCATAAGTGTTGCCCAATAAAAAACCCTTCTTAACCATAAGAAGGGTAAAAACTGTAGCTTTTCGGTACTTTGTTTTACAGAATGTTTACCAAAAATAAAGCAGTGGAAAAACACAGATAAAAGCCCTGCCAGGACAAACAAAGAAAATAAAGGGAAGTTCTGTTTTTTACGACGTTTAAGGAACGCCTAATTTACTTTGTAGCGTACCAGTTTCCATACCATTTGGGTGCGCGAATTAGCAAACGTGCTGCTATATTGTATCAAACCAATCTTTTTAGCATAATAGTTATGGCTATATATCGTTTTTAAAGCATTGGCATAAGAGCCATATGGTATAAATGTTCCCTTAAAGTCCATGGTAATAAATGTTCCTGCCGGAACCGTAAGAGACATGCCTTTATCCGACATTTTATAGAAATAAAAGAAGAGAGTATCGTCATCCAATGTTGTAGTATCAGTGTAAGAAATAACATTATAACTCTTTATCAATGTATCACTGAAATTTACAGGCGAAAACATTTTTCTTCCGTTAGGGCTAACCAGATAATTAGACGAATCACGCAAACAATCCGGGGTATTAGAATAAAACAACCACGTATGGTACTTTTTGGTAAACACATTCCCGTTAATGGTAGTGTCTCCGGAAACATAAACACTGTCGTAAGAATCTGTAATGGTTTCAACACCTAAGGTATCAACATTCGACAGACGATAAACCCAGTAATTACCGGTTTTTAGTTGTACATAATCTTTAGTCTGTTCCGTATCGGAATCATCCTTTGAGCAGGAAGCAAAAAGCAGTAGCCCTCCGGCAAGCATAAATAAAATGTTTTTCATATAAGATTTGTTTAAAGTATTATAAAAAACGTATTATATGCTTTCGAAATTGTAAAGAATTTACAGATATTTTGCAAAAAAAAAGCTGCCCCCATTCCGGAAGCAGCTTTTGTATGCTGAGAAAAAAACCTGCATTTTAATACATACCGCCCATACCAGGATTAGGCATCTGGGGCATGGCAGGAGTATCTTCTTTGATATCGGAAACTACACACTCAGTAGTGAGCAGCAAACCGGAAATGGATGCTGCATTCTGCAGGGCAACACGGGTTACTTTGGTGGGGTCAATAACACCAGCTTCGAAAAGATTTTCATATTTTTCGATACGGGCATTGAAACCGAAATCGCCTTTGCCTTCTTTTACTTTCTGTACAATTACTGAGCCTTCCATTCCTGCATTTTCAACAATCATGCGAAGGGGTTCTTCCAACGAACGACGGATAATGGAAACGCCGGTCATTTCGTCGTCGTTATCACATTTTACCTCGTCGAGTGAAGGAATGGCACGGATATAGGCAACACCGCCTCCGGGTACAATACCTTCTTCAACGGCAGCACGGGTAGCATGCAAAGCATCATCGAAGCGGTCTTTCTTTTCTTTCATTTCAATTTCGCTGGCAGCCCCCACGTAAATAACGGCAACCCCACCTGATAACTTAGCAAGACGTTCCTGCAGTTTTTCGCGGTCGTAGTCGGAAGTGGTGGTTTCAATCTGGGCTTTAATCTGGTTGATTCTGGCTTTAATTTGTTCTTTATCGCCTAATCCACTTACAATGGTGGTATTGTCTTTATCAACGGTAATTTTTTCGGCTTGCCCGAGGTACATCAGTTCGGTATCTTCCAGTTTGTAACCCGTTTCTTCAGAAATGAGAGTTCCGCCTGTAAGGATGGCAATATCTTCCATCATGGCTTTGCGGCGATCGCCGAATCCGGGAGCTTTTACGGCAATGATTTTGAGCGAGCCACGCAGCTTATTAACTACTAAGGTTGCCAAAGCTTCGCTTTCAACATCTTCAGAAATTATGAGTAAAGGACGTCCGGTTTGTACTACTTTTTCGAGAATGGGCAACAAATCTTTCATCACGGAGATTTTTTTGTCGTAAATCAGGATGAAAGGATTGTCGTACACGGCTTCCATTTTTTCGGTATCGGTAACAAAATAAGGGGAGATGTATCCACGGTCGAACTGCATACCTTCCACAACTTTCACGTAGGTTTCGTTGGTTTTCGATTCTTCAATGGTAATAACACCTTCTTTTTTTACTTTTTCCATGGCTTCGGCTATCAGCTTGCCGATATTGGTATCATTGTTTGCCGAAATGGCAGCCACCTGTTCAATTTTCTCCAGGCTATCGCCAATTTCTCTGGATTGGCTTTTCAGGCTTTCAATAACGGCATCAACGGCTTTATCAATACCACGTTTCAAATCCATGGGGTTAGCACCGGCAGTAACATTTTTCAAACCGGTGGTTATGATTGCCTGTGCAAGCACTGTGGCAGTAGTAGTTCCGTCGCCGGCTATATCTGAAGTTTTTGAAGCAACTTCTTTCAGTAGCTGGGCGCCCATATTTTCTATTTCGTCTTTCAGTTCAATTTCTTTAGCCACAGTAACGCCGTCTTTTGTGATAGAAGGAGCACCGTATTTTTTGTCAATTATCACATTGCGTCCTTTAGGACCCAGAGTAACTTTTACTGCATTTGCCAGCGCATCGGCACCCTTTTTCAGGCTTTCGCGGGCTTCAAAGTCAAATATGATTTGTTTTGCCATAATTCAATAAGTTTTAAAATTAAGATAATAATTTTTAAAATATTAGATGATTGCAAGAATATCGGATTCGCGCATCATAAGATAATCTTTTCCACTAATAGTAATCTCTGTTCCTGCATATTTTCCGTACAATACGGTATCGCCTACTTTTACAGTAAGGGGTTCATCTTTTTTACCATTTCCTATCGCAACAACTTTTCCTTTTTGGGGTTTTTCTTTTGCTGTGTCGGGAATAATGATTCCGCCTGCAGTTTTTTGTTCTGCTGCCGAAGGTTCAACAAGAACTCTGTCGGCTAAAGGTTTGATGTTCATCATTTCATTAATTATTTTAAGTTAAACGTTTTTTAAATAGAGTACTTGCCCTATGACATATTTTATGCCAAACCCTAAAAACAAAAAAAATGTCAGAATGAATGACATTCTGACATTTTTTATATAGTGTTAACTTTTATTCCTCATCCTTAACGGGGGGAGCTTGATAATCCTTTGAAGGAGATGCCTTTGAATTGAGTTTTTCACGAAGTTCGGTATCCGCCGACGTACCAGTAACACGGTTGCGTGGAATTACAAAAATTGAAATTAAACTAAGTGCCAACAAAATTATAGCCAATGTCCATGTGGTTTTTTCAAGGAAGTCTGCAGTTTTACGAACGCCCATAAATTGGTTACTTCCTGCAAAATTAGAGGCAAGCCCTCCTCCTTTTGAGTTTTGAACCAGCACTACCAATACCAGTAAAACACAAGTAATCAGAATTAAAATCGAGATAAAAATATATGCTCCCATTGTTTAGCGTTTTTCATGTTAAATAGTAACAGGCAAGCAGTTATACACTCTTATTTTCGGATTTTGCTGCCTGTTCTTTCATTTTTTTAATTTGGGTTGCAAAATAACTGCTTTTTTCAGTAATATCCAAACGTAATTTTTCTAAAATCTTAATTGCTTTCGAATAATTTCCCTGCCGGGCATAAATGTTTGCAAGTGTTTCAGTAACGATCTCCTCATTATCAATGGTGCTGTTACGGGCAATATGTTGGGGATTAAAAAATTCGGATCTCACACGGCTGATTTTTGGCTCATTTCTGATAAACTGCTCAATAATATCGGCTTTCGAACGTAACGTACCATCGGATTTTGCAATAGAATGTCCTTGTTCATCTGATTTCTGTGGCTGTAACTGCTGTTTTTCCGATCGTATTTCGGCAAGACGTTTTTTAATAAGCTCCAGCAGTTGACCTGAAGAGGGTTGTTGTTGCCTATCAACCGGGAGAAAGGAGGGTTTATCTTCAGATTGTTCAGGCAAAGGTTGCAAGGTTTCTTTCTTTGCAGCTTTGTTTTTGAAGGCAGACTGATCAGCTATGCTCCGTTCAATCAGTTGTTTTAAAATCTTTCTATCGGAGGCATAGGCTGCGGCTGTGTGTAGTCTGCCTGAAAAAAGTATATTATTTTCAACATTCAGGTTTTTAGCATACAATAGTTGCAAAGACTGGCAATAGGGATATTCATTTACCAAACTTTCGATTTGTGCCAGTGTTTGTGCATTGAGCTGGTCGGGGTAATTTAAGAAATGTTCGAAAAGCCGATAATTCATAACTCACCAATTTACAACGGATTTATTAAAAATGTCATCCACAAGCATTTCGTTTATTTGCTTTATCAGGTCTTCTTCTACTGCCGGCAAATTCTGGTGTGAATCGTAATCGAAGTAACGTGAAAAAGTAGTTTCAAAATCCTGCACAGGTTCTTTTGTATTGGTAAATTTAACTTTTACGGTAATGGTAAGTCGGTTTAATGCAGCAATTTCATTACTTTGAATAGCTACAGGCTGGGTTCCATACCCGGTAATTTCTCCTTCGATGGTAAGGTCGCCGGCATTGTCAACCTGTGTAAGGTTGGTTTGGGCAGCAAAACGGTCGCGCAGTGCCTGAGTAAACAATTGGCTGAGTGAAGGCTGAACCAAAGACGCATGATTAGGAAAATATTTTATAGCGATGGTTTTCACTTCGGGAGAAATGGAAGCACCGGTAAAAGAGTAAATACCACAGGATGTTGTGCATAAAAATAAAAGTATTCCAAAAAACGGCGCCCAAAAACTGTTTTTAAAAAATCTGGACATACTATTTGTGTCTTTTTTCAATTTGGAAGCAATTTTAAATATTTACTTGATATCGTATTCTTTAATTTTTCTGTAAAGGGTACGTTCGGAAATTCCAAGTTCATCGGCTGCATTTTTGCGTTTTCCTCCGTGTTTTTCGAGTGCTTTCTTTATCATGTCAATTTCTTTTTTTTGAAGGGATAATGATTCCTCCCAGATTTCGGAAGGTTGGATACCATTTTCGCTTTCAATAAAAGGATCATGAAATTCAACAGGTTCTTCATTTGCTGTGCGATGCCCGATGTCTTTATAAAGATTTTGCAACATAGTAGTACCCGATTCATGAATATTTTGCGATTTTTCTCCACTAATGATCTCGGCAACAAATTTTTTTAATTCCGAAATATCCTTTTTCATGTCAAAAAGAACTTTATAAAGAAGTTCTCTTTCAAGATGATCAGTAGTAGTTGAAGGTTGACTTTCTTTTGCAGCATATAAAACAGGCAATTCCCGGTTTTGGGGAAGATATTTTCCCATGATGAGGGCGGTTACAAACCGGTTTTCCTCAATTATTGAAACCTGCTCGGTAATGTTTTTTAATTGACGAATATTGCCTGGCCAGCGGTAATTAATGATGAGTTTACGAGCTTCTTCATCAAGCTCGGTAGCCGGCATGCGATATTTTTCTGCAAAGTCAGAGGCAAATTTTCTGAAAAGCAACAATATATCTTCTTTTCGGTCGCGTAAAGGAGGAATAAGAATAGGAACGGTATTTAAGCGGTAATACAAGTCTTCGCGAAATTTGCCTTTTTGAATAGCATCCGGGATAAAAACGTTCGTAGCCCCAACTACCCTTACATTGGTTTTCTGACTTTTGGAAGAGCCCACTTTCATAAATTCTCCCGTTTCAAGTACTCTTAACAAACGAACCTGGGTAGAAAGGGGCAACTCTGCCACTTCATCCAGAAAAATTGTGCCCCCGTTAACTACTTCAAAATAGCCTTTTCGTGCTTCATGGGCTCCTGTAAATGAGCCCTTTTCGTGTCCAAACAATTCACTATCTATAGTACCTTCAGGTATAGCGCCACAGTTAACAGCAATATAGGGTCCATGTTTGCGGGCACTAAGTTGATGAATTATTTGCGGAAAAACTTCTTTTCCTGTACCGCTTTCGCCATAAATTAATACAGATATGTCGGTTGGAGCTACTTGCCGGGCAATATCAATGGCTCTATCGAGAAGGGGTGAGTTTCCGATAATTCCAAAGCGTTGTTTTATTGACAGAATATCCATAACTTACTAAAAATACGTTCGTAAAACCTTTTGCAAAGATATGAAAATCATTGATATTAACGATAAGTAATTAAAAAAGGCATTTCCCTGCCTTTGCAGACAAATGCCTTGGATGTATTTTTCTGAAATTATGTTATTTCTTTTTGAAAAGTTCCTTTTTCAGTCGCTGAATATGTCCGCGTCCGAGGGCTTTTACCTCGCAACCCAATTCAAAATACCGGGTGATATCTTTGTCGCTCAGAATTCCGAACGCATCAATGATGGCAAAGGGAGCGCCTGCCCACTGGAACAATTCATCAGGACTAAGATGGAGATATTGTTTGTGTGGAACAGCAAGCACTATGGCTTCTCTTCCTTTTACGGATTTTGAGAGATCCTTTTCTACGTGAATATTCGCCAGTTGATCCTGATTACGGAAAAAACGTTTCCATGATTGTCCTGGTGCCGGATAATCTTCCTGCGATTCGAGTTCGTACCAATGATCGACATATGGGTCATGGACGTGTACTTCGGCGCCCATTTGGCTTAGTTTCCGGACGAGCAATTCGCTTCCGCTGTAACGGGTATCACCTACATCCTGACGGTAGCTTGCTCCACAAATAAGGACCTCTGCTCCGGCAATATATCTGCCCATATTCCGCAACCCGTCGCGAACGAGTTCCGCTACATGAAGGGCACGCGTATCATTAATATCTATTGCAGTAGGTGTAATTTTGAACAATTCGTCACCATCTTCAAAACCTAAAATGTGCCGGTAAGCCCAGTAGCCAAGACCACCATCTTTAGGCAGGCAATATCCACCTACGCCTGGTCCAGGGAAAATAATATTGTTATGGGTAGGGCGCATTTTTATGGCATTAATTACTTTTATCAGGTCAACGCCATTACGTTCGGCAAAAAGACTCCATTCGTGCAGATATGCCAATATTGTAGCTCTATAAGAATTTTCAACTATTTTAGTTGTTTCCGATTCTATGGGACGATCCATTACTGTAAGCGGAAAATCTTTGGTATTCAACACTTCTGTCAGAAACTTTTCGACCCTTTCGCGGGCTTCCTGTGTACACCCGGAGCATACTCTCCAAAAATCGCGAATGCTGGATACATATTCTTTACCTGGCATTACCCGTTCAAAGCTATGGGCAAGCAATGGAGTAGAATGAATATTACGTTTTGTAAATTCTTTTTTCAGAATGGGAAGAGCAACAAACTCGGTAGTACCGGGAGCTACTGTGGTTTCAATCAACACCAAACAGTGTGGTTGAATTTTTTCGCCTATGGTACGTATTGTAGCCTCAAGGGCATCCATATCGGCTTCACCGGTGCGCATATTTCCCAACTCGGTTTTTTTATAGTCACATTGCACATCCACTACTACACAGTCTGCCAACTTTAAGCAGTCGGGATTAAAAGTGGCAACCATAGTTTTCTTTTCGTTTACACAACGATTTATCAATACCTCAACTTCAACATCTTCGGCTTTTACGGGTGAAATACCCCTGTTAAACATGGGTATTTTCCAATAACTGCGTACCGATGGACGCTGGCAACCTATAACAAATTTGCTGGGCTTTCCTTTGTCATCAACGGTATCGGCTACTATGGCAGCCATCACCGCCCCTACAAAGCCCAAGCCCATCACCACCACCACTTCTTTTCCCTCATTATGTGCCTGTTCTGCCAGTTTCGTCAAACGTTCCTGTTCAAACTGATATTCATCTTCGTCAGGTAAAGCAAATTTTTCGCCAGAAGGATTGACTGAAAATATAGTTTTTTTAGTCATACTTTTTATTAGTTAAATTAATAAATAAGTTTAGCGCAATATATTAAACAATTTTTATTTATACAATAAGTTTATCTGATTTTAGCATTTATTTCAGCAGAAAAAGCTTTCATCAGTTTTTCCATAAATGTATCTATCTCTTTTTCACTAAGGGTTTTCTCAGAATTCTGCAAAATAAAACTCACCGCATACGATTTTTTCCCAGTTTCTATGTTTTCCCCTTCATAAATATCGAAAAGATTAACGCTTTTAAGTAAAGGTTTTCCAACTTTAAATGCTATTTTTTCTATCTCGGAAAACAAAGTTTTTTCATCTATCAATAAAGCCAAATCACGCCTTACTTCCGGGAAACGTGGTAGTTCTTTATAAAAGATTTCATTTTTCCCCGCCAGTTGCAGATATATTTGCCAATCGAAATCAGCATAAAATACAGGCTGTTTAATATCAAAACGTTTGAGAATAACCGGATGCAATTTGCCGAATTCTACCAGTTTCCCATATTTGGAATGATAGGCTAAACCCTCTGCAATATAGCCCCCTACTTCTCCCTGTTTTAATGAAGATGCAGTTATCCCGATGCGTTGCAAAACGGCATTAATCATCGCTTTCAGGTAAAAGAACCCTGCCTCTTTGGCGGGAGCATACCAGCTTTCGGGAGTAAGGTTTCCGGTAATGAAGATGGCAAGCCGTTCATTTTCAGTATAACGTTTTAAAATATCTTTTTCGTTTTCTTTTCCAGGGTTTTGGTAATAAATTTTGCCGAATTCATACACTTTAATATCGGAAATCTTACGGTTAAGATTATGAACCAATGTTTCCAATCCCCCAAACAAAAGAGTTTGCCTCATCACATCCAAATCTTTACTCAAAGGATTTGCAACAGCAACATTCTTTCCGGATTCAAAAAAGCGGTTATCGCTGGTATATTCTGATTTTGAAAGAGAATTACACATTATTTCGGAAAAACCGGTAGAAGTAAGCTGATTGGCTATCGTATTCCTTATTTTTTCTCGGTCGGGACGTTCGCTGTAGCTGATGCTGGTTACAAGTTCATCTCCAAATTCAATATTATTGTATCCATATATTCTCAGTATTTCTTCCACAACATCCGTTTCGCGTTGCACATCAACCCTGTAAGGCGGAACAGATAAGGAAAGCAAATGTCCTGACTCCTTTTCTATTTTTATATCCAAGAGTTGCAAGATATTTTTCACCAAGTTTCTTTCAATTTTTTTACCGGCTAATCTGTCAAGATTATCCAGATTGAATTCAACGGGAAAATACCCGACAGGTGATGGATATATATCTACTATCTCAGATGAAATTGTACCTCCTGCCAATTCTTTAATGAGCAAAGCTGCCCTTTTAAGAGCATATTCGTTAATATTGGGGTCGGCACCTCTTTCGTACCTAAATGAGGCATCGGTTTTTAGCCCATGGTATTTTGCTGTTTTACGAATAGAAACTGGATTAAAATAGGCGCTTTCGATAAAAATATTCTTAGTCTGGGTGGAAATTCCGGAAGAAATACCGCCATAAACTCCTGCAATACACATCGCCTTTTCAGCATTACAAATCATAAGTTCATCACCACTTAGAATACGTTCCACTCCGTCAAGAGTGGTAAAATGGGTTTGCGCTTGTAATTTTTTCACGATTATTTTTCTTCCCTTAATTGCATCCGCATCGAAAAAGTGAAGGGGCTGCCCTGTTTCAAACAATACATAATTGCTAATATCAACCAGATTGTTTATCGGACGGAGCCCGATAGCTTTTAAAAAATTTTTCAGCCAGATAGGAGATTCACCTACGGTAACTCCGGTAAGGGTAACCCCTGCATACCGAAGACAATTTTCTGTATCTTCAATCTCTATTTGTATAGGGAAATGGGTGTTTTCTGTTTTAAAACTATCAACGGAGGGACGAACCACCGAAAAGGGATTAGTTATACGTTTTCCCTCCATACTGATTCGTGTATTCAGCACGGCTACCACGTCGCGGGCAACACCTAAGTGAGAAGTGGCATCGGAACGATTAGCAGTAAGCCCTATTTCAAAAACTACATCTTCGCTTACATGAAAATATTCCTTAGCCGGCATACCCACAGGCGCATTGGCATCAAGTACAAGGATACCATCATGCGAAGTACCTAATCCTGCTTCATCTTCGGCACATATCATACCTTCGGATACTTCTCCGCGTATTTTGGTTTTTTGTATCCGGAAACTTTCTTCACCCTTATAAATTGTTGTGTCTATCGTAGCGACAAGCACTTTCTGTCCGGCAGCTACGTTGGGTGCACCACACACTATTTGCAAGGGAAATTCACCTCCTGTATTTACTGTGGTAAGGCTGAGTTTATCGGCATTGGGATGTTTTATGCAGGTGAGTACTTTTCCGATTACCATTCCGTCAAGACCTCCTTTTATGGAGTGAATGGTTTCATACCCTTCTACTTCAAGTCCGCAGCTTGTAAGTAAAATTGATAGGTCTTCGGGTAAAATTTTTGTATCAAGATATTGCTTAAGCCAATTATACGATATTTTCATTCTTTAAAAAATTATTAAAGGGGCAAAGGTAAGGAATATCCTTATAAATAAATGCGTATTCTGACGAGATGGTTAGCTAATGAGTCCCCAGTTTTTTTTCTCTCTTTTTAAATGCACGAGCTGATTATGTAGTTTGCTGTTTTTCCCCAGTTGAAGATAAGGGTCGTTATTTAAAATTTCAGAGGCAAGATTGTGTGCATACTTTACGATTTTTTCATCTTTTACAATATCTGCCAATTTCAAATCGAGAATACCGCTTTGCCGGGTTCCTTCTATATCTCCCGGACCGCGAAGTTTGAGGTCGGCTTCGGCTATTTCGAAGCCATCAGTAGTTTGTACCATAATTTCCATGCGTTTTCGGGCGTCGGAAGTGAGTTTGTAATCTGACATTAGTATACAAAAGGACTGTTCGGCTCCCCTGCCTACCCTGCCCCTTAGCTGATGCAGTTGCGAAAGTCCGAATCGTTCGGCATTTTCGATAAGCATGATGCTGGCATTGGGGACATC